>JAGGTU010000051.1 GCA_021163545.1 bacterium
ATTCAATTATATCATTTTTAAATGAATGTTCCAACTTAGGTAATGGAGGGAGAGTCTCAGCAGAAAAGGGTTTTCCTGCAACTCCATCAATCATTAATTTTACATAAATGTTATATTTTGGAAGATTCACCAAGTCTTCTTGGGTTATCACCGGCGCAAATTCTTTTTCTAAATATTCTGCATCTTCTGCTCCTACCCGGAAAGCAATAATTGTACCGACATTACCAAAAACAGCATCTCTTACTTTCTCCTCCATTTGAGCAATGTATTGATGGGCTAAAGTTAAAGAAAGGCGATATTTTCTTGCCTCAGATAAAATATGTACAAAAGATTCTGTGGCAAAATTCTGAAATTCATCAACATATAGAAAGAAATCGCTTCTTTGTTCCTCGGGAATATCTACTCTGGACATTGCCGCCAGATATAATTTGGTAATTACCAATGCTCCCAAAAGGGCTGAGTTTGCTTCTCCCATCTTTCCCTTGGACAAGTTCACAATCAAAATCTTTTTTTCATCCATAATTTTTCGCATATCAATTGTTGATTTAACTTGCCCAATAATGTTTCTAATCAATGGGTTGGCAATAAATTGCCCTACTTTATTCTGAATTGCAGCGGTTGCCTCAACTTCATATCTTTGAGTGTAGCGAGCAAATTCTTGGGTCCAAAAAGACTTAACTACTGGATCGGTAATTTTTTCTACTACCTTTCTTCTATAATCAGCGTCTGCTAGAACTCGGTTAATACCAAGTAAAGTAGAGTCTGGATATTCAAGAAGGGCTAAAATACAGTTATGCAAGATATACTCCATTCTGGCTGACCACACATCGGGCCAGATTTTTTTGAAAACCCCCATCAATCCCGAGGCAATAAGGTGTCTTGCCTCCGGGTCTTTCACCTCCATTATATTAAAACCAATTGGCCATTCAATGTCAGAGGGATTAAAATAAACTACATCTTGAATTCGTTCTTTGGGAACATAATCCAACAGTTCTTCGGCTGCCTCACCGTGTGGATCTACAAATGCTAAACCAAAGCCGTTTTGAATATCTTGAACGGCCATATTGGTTAAAAGAGCTGTCTTACCCATTCCAGTTTTACCGACAATATAAACATGTCTCCGACGATCGTCGAGCTTGATACCAAATTTCTTCCTAATATTTCTAAAATTTGTCTCCCCTATATAGTTGATATATTCTTGGCTCATATAATTTATGATACCTTAATTTGGAAATTCTCCAAAGAGTGGTATCTATCAAATCGAAAGTCCTAATTCTCAAATCCTAAACAAATTCAAAATTCAAAACTTTATTTTTAATTTTCTGTTTTGAGTTTTGAATTTTTGTCATTTGGATTTGTTTAGAGTTTAGAATTTTGAATTTAGGATTTAAATTATTGACAGTTTTAGGTAGGCAAATTTGGAGGGGGTTCTGCTTTCTTGCTTTCTATTCTTTGAATCTCGGGTGCGGGCACTGCTTCTCTGCTAACTAAATGAAACATTGAGGCTAACTCTTCTATATTTAGAACAAACCTCATACCTTTTTGGGGAAATAGATAATCAAGCCTTTGAAGATATCTTTTGAATATTTTTCTTTTCTTTACATAAAGAAGGGTATCATGGAAGAAGATGTTTAAAAAGAAATGCTCATGTTTATGAACTTTTGTGATGCTTTTCCCCCAAGGTTTAAAAGCATTTAAATTCTCAGTGTTAAAATTAGCAAAATAACTTAAAACTGTTTTTAAATTTGCCTTATTCCAGATCCCTCTTTTTCCCAAGATAATAAATCTAATTCCACATTCAAACATCACTTTGGACACTTTATCAGCAATAGCGGCTGCTTTTTCCCTCTCACCTGGAGGCAAAAGCCAGATCTCCGGAGGATACATCTCGGGCTTCTTCTCTTCCTTTTTTGAGGGAAACAGGAGTATATCTATTGCCTCTTGTAAAATAGGTTTTGGTGCAGGCTTGCCAGGTTTTTTTAGCATCTTTTCAATGGCAGCCTTGGCTCTGTCTTTATAATTATTTTCTGCATTTGTTACAGGAGTAAGCCTAAACTGAACCCAAATTTTTTCTCCTGGTTTTAACTTTGACATCCCCTCAAGTAAAGCTGCTAGAGGATCTACTCTTTTCTCCTCTGGAGTTTCTGCCCTTTCTTCAAAAAACCGAGGATATGTTTTAATAGGATAGATATCTTCTTTTATTAATTCGTAGTCACATCCCCATAAATCCCACTCTTCATTTGGGATATCCTGAGGAATATTCTTTGTATAATCTTCAACCTGAAAGATTTCAGCATCTGGATATTGAGCATAGATACTAGATTCAATAAAGTTTCTTGCTGCCTCCGGTATATACAAATAAAAATGAATCTCTCCTCCATCACTTACAAGCTCTATCGACATAGAAAGTTGATATTTACCTTCAATCCATTTCTCCCACCAATCTGGTGGATCATAAAGCATCCACCAACCAGCAAACACCTGTTCCATTGCCTTAAAAGGTCTTCTCACCTCACGAGGCGTCTTGATTTCAAGCATTATATACTTTTGCTTTTTGTCCCATTTTTCGTTTCTCCACCAGAGATAAAGAAACAAAAAAGGACGAATAAGCACAAATGGTGTAACTACCCACCACCAGGCAGCTATAAATTTGAAAACAATAATTAAGAATTTAGGAATCATTGAATCTAGTTAATTAGGAGATAAGAAAATATCTCCCATCTTCGGTTCTAGCAAATCGATTTTTATCTTGGAGATTCAAAATGACTGTGTTCTCTTTCACCATTCTCTGCTCTAATACTTTTTGCAATATTTTCTCTTTTGTTAAAGGTTTGTTTGCGTCCTTTAAAATTTTGATAATAATATCTTTCACTGTACCCGGCTCATAACCCCATTCTTTAAGGGCATATATCCCCCTTCCTATCAGCACAAATAGATCACTCCTTATTAGTTCATTATGAACACTTTCTGGTAAAACTTCTTTATTTTGAAATGGAAGCTGATTAATGCGTTGAGCAATTTCATAAAAATGAAGGGGTCTTCCTTCTTTTTTCAAAACTAAGTAAATTTTGTCTCTTAATCCTCTGGGGTTTACCTCAGGCCAAGAGATAAGGCCAAATAACCCTTCGGGAGACTGCGCTATCAATTTTGAGATTTCAATATATGAAAGAAAAATCTTCTCCTCGATTTTCTGGCGCACTTTTCTTTTTAACTCTTCTAAAGGAAGTGGCTCTTTTATATCTTCTAATTTTTCAATTGTAACGGTGATTGTTTTCTGAGCCTTCAAAACTGCTTTTTGTTCAATTGTCCAAAACGAGTAATGTTCTTCTGTTTCTTTAAACCGACTGAACCGATCACCGATTGTTAAAAAGAAAAAAACAGGCCCGCGAAAGCGTTCTTCAGGAGCCATCTCTTGAAAAATCTTCTCTTCTTTTTTAAGACCACCGTTTTGTTGAAAGTAGTCTTCGATTATCTGGATTGGTTTCGTGAGCACTCTTTCATTTTTCTCCTTAATCTGATTCAATGTTGCTACAATAATCTGCCTGACTCTCTCTCGAGTGATACCTAAATCATTTCCGATTGATTGGAGGGTTTCAGGCTCTCCTGTTTTTAAACCAAAACGTCTTTCTAAAATCTCTTTCCTTCTTTGGTCTAAATTATTTAATAAAGACTCTATTGTTGTGAGGTAAACTTTTTCCATAATTTTAATTTTTTAAAGGTTAAATTATTAAAACAAAAAATGTGACCTTTGTCAAACTTTCCTCCTCTGTTATGCATGGGCAAAATTAGGGGGAGGCGTTATGGTTTCTTTCTTTTGTACCAAAAAACAAGCAATGGGCTTGCCAAAAAGATAGATGAATAAGTGCCTGAAGCTATCCCTGCAATTAAAACTAGAGAGAAATCCTTTAGGGTCTCTCCTCCAAACAGAAAAATAGCAATAAGAACAAAAAGGGTTGTCAAAGAGGTACTAACAGATCTTGTAAGAGTTTGATTCAGGCTTATATCTACAACTTCTTCAAAATCTTTTCCTGTTTTTAGAAGATTTTCTCTAATTCTATCAAAGACTACCACTGTGTCGTTCACTGAATAACCAAAGATTGTTAAAAGAGCAGTTAAAATAGGGATAGAAAATTCTGTTAAATAAAACTTACCCATTAAAGCTACCAAACCCAGAGAAATTAAAACATCATGTAAAAGAGCGACAATCGTAGCTATTCCATATTCAAAAGATTTCACCGGGCGGGAGACCTTCCTAAAAGCAAAGGAGATGTATAAAACAATTGCAATTATTGACAAAATCGTAGCCCAAACAGCTTTTCTTTCTGTTTCTTTTCCAACAACCGCTCCTACTTTTTCAAACTCAATTTTGTCTGAATCAACGCTTGGGTCACTTGTGAAAATTTGAACAAGTTTTGCCTTTGTATCAGGATCAATGTCTTTTGTTTTTATCATTAAACCCCGCTCCCCTACCGTTCTAAAAGAGGGCTGGGTCAGCCCTATCTGAGAAATCTTTGCGGAAATCTCTTCAATTGGCGGTCTTTTTTCTTTGTATTCCACCCTTAAAATGCTTCCTCCAGCAAAATCAATGCCTAAATTTAAGCCAAAATAAATAAGAAAAAAGATGCTTGCTGATATTAATAGGCCGGAGAAAATGAAATAATATTTTTTGTATCGCAAAAATGGGAACATCTTACCAGATTCTTTTTAATTTCTCTAATCTTGTATTGGCAAAACTTAAAAGAAAACTTCTTGTTACAAAAATTGCTGAAAACATACTTACAAGAATACCAATACTTAAAGTTGTTGCAAATCCCTTCACAAAGCTGGAGCCAATTGTAAAGAGAATCAGCGCTATTAGCAAGGTGGTAAGGTTGCTATCTCTAATTGAAGGCCAGGCCCTTGAAAACCCTTCTTTGACAACCTCAAGAAACATTTTCTCTTGTTTTTTCTCTTCTTTCATTCTGGCAAAAATCAAAATATTTGCATCAACTGCCATACCAATTGATAAAATAAATCCACCTATTCCTGCCAAGGTCAAAGTGACAGGGATTGTTTTAAATAAAAAGAGGACAATTGCCACATAAATAAATAAGGCTAATGAGGCCAAAAATCCAGAGAATCTATAAAAAACAATCAAAAATACAATTACTGCCAAAAAACCAATAATACCTGCTTTTAAACTTTTTTGAAGCGATAGCATTCCCAAGGTGGCACCTACAGTTTTTTGGGAGATAAGTTCAATTGGAACAGGTAGGGCTCCTGCATTTAAATTGTTAGCTAATTCTTTTGCTTCCTGAACTGTAAATTTGCCTGTAATTTGCGCCCTCCCTCCTGTAATTTTTTCCTGTACCCTTGGAGCAGAAATTAAAACATTATCAATGTAAATTGCCAAAATTTTTCCTACATTTTTTTGAGTTAACTCTTCAAAAATCTTAGCCCCCTCTTTGTTAAATTCTAAATTTACAACCGGCTGACCAGTATTTTGATTAAAAGCAAGCTGGGCCCTTTTGAGAAATCTGCCTGTAAGTTTGGTGCTTTTATAACAGGGGTCTTGGCCAAATTGATAAATAAAACCTAGGATAAAATCTTTATTAAAACAAAGAATATCTACATCTAAGTCTTCTGATACCTCTTTTATATTTTCTTTAATAATTCTTTCTCTTTCTTCTTTTGTCCTTTCCTCTTTAAATTCAAGATAAGGAGTTTTGCCAATTTCTCTTACTGCTGCTTCTGGGTCTTTAATCCCTGGAATTTTAACACTTAAACGATAACCTTCGCTTGTTGCAATTGTCTCAATTTCTGCCTCTCTTACTCCAAAAATATTAATTCTGTTTTCAATTACCTCTTTTAAACCATCCATTGCCTCTCTCCAATCACTTTTTTCTATTTTAGAAAGATCGGCTCTATATAAAAGCTCAACTCCTCCTTTTAAATCCAACCCTAATTGAAATGGTTTCTCGGGTAGATGAGGGATATTCCAGTTAAATTTTTGATTTAGAAAATCAACCCCCTTATTTAATGGTCTTGGATAAACAAAACAACCCAAGAAAAGTCCAAGGAGAATCAAAAAAATACTTAGTAATCTGTAAGATTTGATAGACATTTAATCGATTGTACAACAAAATTTAAATTTATGCAAATCTCTTTATGCAAAGCGTTGTAATAACATTGCCATGGCTTTTTTATTACAACACTTTTAGATAGCAGTCAAAAATACAGCTACAATGCCGGCAAGAAAAATTCCATCAAAAACGCCGGCTCCCCCAATTGAAATCAAACCCGGATATCGCCTTACTCTATGCAAATTTAAAATATCTGCCCCAATGAGGGTGCCAAGAGTGCCAGCAATATAAGCACAAGGGGCAGGGTTGTGCGGTGCAAAAATTAACGCAAACAAGGCTGCAAAAATAGGCGGTATTAAAGCAGGTAAGACAATACCTCTGCCTGGAATTACTTTTGAGAAAGTTTTTGAGATAATTATCATAAAAAGCAAAGCTAGAAAGATAGGAAGTATATCTTTTGTTCTCATTAAAAGATAAAAAGATATTCCCAAAGGAATTAGAGCCCCTCCTAAATTGATAGCCACTCCTTCTATTTCTTTTTGGGCAAACTCAAAAAACCCAAAAAAGCTTTTGCGAACAATTCGTTTTTTATACCTGGTCAAAGGAATGTTAATACCTGAGCCAAGAAGTGTTAAAAAAAGTAACAAAAATGCTGTTTCTGATGTTAAACCAAGTTCTTGAAAACTAAAACTAACGATATGAAAAAACCACACCAAAAACAAAACGGGCAAAAACAAAAGAAGAAAAAGAAAAACTAAAATGCTCAAAGGAAAGAAATAAAACATTTTAACTTTTTTCTCTTGTATTTATTAATTTTAAATTTTGAATTGTCATTTTGCATTTTGAATTTTGAATTTTGAATTTTTATTACCCATATTTTGGCCAGCAGCATTTTTTATATTTTTTACCCGAGCCACAAGGACATGGATCATTTCTTCCGGGTTTTTTGCCAGAATAAGATGATTTATGAAAAACTCTCTGTGGTTTTTCTACTTTATTTTCTTTTTTTGAAAGGTTCAGAATGCTTTGTAAAATTGTTTTATCAATCATTGAAAGTAAATTTTTGAAAATCTTATATCCTTCATTTTTGTACTCTACCAGAGGATCAATCTGCCCATAGGCTTTTAAGCGAACCTTGTCCTTTAAATATTCCATTTCTTCTAAATGATTAACCCAAAAACTATCCATTATCCTAAGAGAGATAAACCTTACAATCTCCCAGAAATTATCTTTTGCAAATTCTTTTTCTTTTTTCTCTATTTCTTCTTCAGGTACCCCTGCTTTTTTACAAATCTCAAAAATCTTTTCTTTTAGTCTGTCTTCCTTAGCTTCTAGTATTTCCCTCCTTTTCCTGTAAAATGTCTCTCGATGAATATTCATTACATCATCGTATTCCAAAAGATGCTTTCTTAAATCAAAATTAAGCCCTTCTATTTTTCTTTGAGCAGATTCTATTAAATGAGTTACCAATTTTGACTCGATAGGTTCTCCCTCGGGTATTTTTAATCTCTCCATTAAATTCTTTACCCTCTCTCCCCCAAAAATTCTAAGAAGATCATCCTCCAAAGACAAGAAAAACTGGCTTGCCCCTGGATCCCCTTGCCTACCTGCTCTTCCTCTTAATTGATCATCTATTCTTCTTGCCTCATGTCTTTCTGTACCCAAAACAAATAACCCTCCCAGTTCTTTCACTTTTTTTGCCTCTTTTTCATCTGGGGGATTGCCTCCTAAAACTATATCCACTCCCCTTCCTGCCATATTGGTTGCTATTGTTACCGCATGTAATTTTCCTGCCTGAGCTATAATCTCCCCTTCTCTTTGGTGGTTTTTAGCATTAAGAATTTGATGGGGAACGCCTTCTCTCTCAAGCAGTTTGCCTAAATATTCATTTTTCTCAATAGAGCGGGTGCCTACCAAAATTGGCTGTCCTCTTTTGAAACATTCTTTTATTTTTTCAACCACCGCTTTAAATTTCTCTTCCTCTGTCTTATAAACAACATCTGGCAAGTCCTTCCTTATCATGGGTTTGTTGGTAGGAACTATTATTACCTCAAGCCCATAAACTTTTTCAAATTCTTCTGCTGAGGTTGCGGCAGTTCCTGTCATTCCAGCTAGTTTTTTATACATCCTAAAATAATTCTGAAAAGAAATAGAGGCTAGGGTGATTGATTCTGGTCTAATTGGTACCCCTTCTTTTGCCTCAATTGCTTGATGTAATCCCCCTGACCATCTTCTTCCGGGCATAAGCCTTCCTGTAAATTCGTCTACAATAATTACCTCCCCATCTTTAACTACATAATCTCTATCTCTTTTAAATAAAACATGTGCCCTTAAAGCTTGCTCTAGATGGTGCAAATACCTTATTCCTTTTTCTTGATAGATATTCCCAATCCCCAGAATTTCTTCTATCTTCTCAATACCTTGCTCTGTTAAAGTAACTGCTTTTTCTTTTTCATGAACCTCGTAATCAGTATTCGGATTAAGACGGGGGACAATTTTGGCAAACTCTTCATACATCTTTGAGCTCTCTGTATCAGGAGCTGAGATTATTAAAGGAGTTCTTGCTTCATCAATCAAAATAAAGTCAATCTCATCAATAATGGCAAAATTAAGCCCTCTTTGAACGCGTTGATCAGGATGATATACCATATTATCTTTCAAATAATCAAAGCCAAATTCATGGTTTGTGCCATAAGTTATATCTGCAAGGTAAGCCTCCTTTCTTGACACAGGTCTTAAATAACTCTCAACAACTTTAAATCCTCCCATTGTATCTCTTATCTTATCTCTTTCTTTTTCGTTTTCTTCTTTCTGATAATTCGGATCATAAATATAAGCCTTCTCATGAACAATACAACCTACAGATAATCCCAAAGCATAATAAATTTGCCCCATCCAGACAGTGTCTCTTTTTGCAAGATAATCGTTAACTGTTACAATATGCACTCCTTTTCCTTCTAAAGCGTTTAAATAGGCAGGTAGAGTTGCAGCTAAAGTCTTTCCTTCTCCTGTTAGCATCTGAGCTATTTTTCCCTCATGCAAAGCCATTCCTCCGATCAGCTGAACATCAAAATGTCTTTGCCCTAATGTTCTTTTGGCTGTGTCTCTCACAAGCGCAAAGGCCTCTGGCAAAAGATCATCCAGAGTTTCACCTTTTTGAAGCCTTTCTTTAAATTCCAATGTCTTCTCTTTGAGCTCTTCGTCTTTTAGCCTTTCAAATTCTGGCTCAAGTTGATTTATTTTTTCTACTTTTTTTTGAGCCCTTTTGAGATATTTTTTATTTTCGTCTCCGAAGATTTTCTCTAAAATAGCCATGGTTTATTTTTTCATATTACACCCCTTTATTTTTTTGTAAAGAAAAAACCCCCACATATTTATGTGGGGGGGGTTCTTATTTACGATTATTTATCTTCTTTTAAAAAACCGGAAGGGTCTATCTTTTCTTAACAACACTCCATGAAGCCGGGTGAACTCTTTCACCTTTCTTGCCCATCTTCTTGCTCGAGCTATTCGTTTCCCTTTATATTTTTTTACCTCCCTCTGTAATTCGTCCTTTATCTGGCAAATAGCATCTCTTAAATCTTCGCTTGTAACCTCGGCCCTAATGATCTGTTTTGGCAAATAAAGCTGGGCTTCGGCCCTAAAAACCTCTCCCTTTAAATGGTGGTAAGTAGTTTTGCCTATTTCTACTTTAATCTCGAGATTTGGCTTTTCTTTAAAATATTCTCTTGATCCAAAATCAACTAGGAATTTTTCAAGCTCTCCTATTTTTTTCTCAACCCAAACTCTTAGGGCCTCATCTAATTTTATATTCGTAGCCTTAATATTGATTCTCATCTCTTAAAACGTCGATCTTTATCTTTTCTTTCTTTTTCTTCTGGAGGTCGTCTTTTTCTTTTTGCTAGTTTTTTTCTTTCTGCTAGTCTTTTTCTTTTTTCGACTAGCTTTTTTCTTTTTTGCCATAATTTTAAATTTTTGTTTTTTATGCTTCGGCCTCCCTTATTTTATTTTCTCTTTTTCAAAAAAGCGTGTCAATGTGGAAAAATAATAATTTCTTCTTTTAACTCAATCCCGAAGATTTTTTTGACTTTCTTTTTAATATGAGCAATCAATTTTTGGACATCTTTTGTCTTCGCATTGCCCAAATTCACAATGAAATTAGCGTGTTTTTCTGAAACCATTGCATCGCCTATTCTTTTTCCTTTTAGGCCTGCTTTATCAATTAAATATCCTGCAGGAATCTCTCCTTTTTGAATAAAATCTCTTAATTCTGGAAACTTTCTCAACAAATTTTTTTTAATTTTGACTTTTGAGATTTGAGATTTGAGATTTTTAAATATACATCCTGCTGAAGGGTAATTTAAGGGCTGGGTTTCTTTTCTTATTGTCAAAAATCTTTTCATATTCTCTTTAATTTTTTCTTTGTTTCCTTTTTTGAGTCTCAAAATAACCGAGAGAATGAGTAAATTTTTCTTATGTTTGAATATACTATCTTTGTATTTGAATTGACATTCTTTTTTTGATAATTTTTTAATTTTGAAAGTTTTTAAATCTAAAACCTCCACTTGCTTCACTAAATCACCTATCGCTTTTCCAAAAGCACTTGCATTGCCATAAACTGCTCCACCAATTGTTCCGGGAATACCAACAGCCCACTCTAAACCAGAGAGACTATTTTGTTGTGCTTTTTGAACTAATAAAGGAAGCGGCGCTCCTGCTTCAGCATTAATAACACAATTTTTAATTTTGAATTTTACATTTTTAACTCTTATTACTAACCCTTTAAATTCCTTATCTGAAAATAAAACATTGCTTCCTCCTCCTAAAATAAAAAAAGGCAAGTTAAGTTGTTTTGATGCCTTGATTGCATTAATAAGCTTGTTTTTTGTTTTAGCAACAAAAAAATATTTTGCTTTTCCTCCTATTTTAAAAGTTGTGTAATCTTTTAGGGAAACGTTTTCTTTAACTCCAGGGAGTAAATTTTTTATTTTTTGTTGTTTTTTTCTTTGCATTTTACCCTCCCAAATTTTTTAAAAAATTTGGGAGGGTAAAGGGCCTGGGCAGTTGACCCCGATCTAGGTCTTTGGTGGGTGCTTACACCCAGGCCCGATTTTATTATAGAAAAAAACTAACCACACAACAAGGAGGGTTGTCCAACTATCTTGAACTTCTAAACCGTTGTAATAAGAAAGCCATGGCAATGTTATTACAACGCTATTTTCTCAAACCAAATTGCTGTAAGAGAGCCTTATCGTCCCCTATATTTCTTGCTACTATTAACCTTACTTCTTTCTCTGAAAGACCAAAAAATTTGCGAAGAACTTCAATCTCTGCTCTGCAGTCAAAAGGGTATATCCATACACTTTTTTGAAGAGGCAAAAAGCCTAATTCTTTTAGCTTGCCTCTAAAGGCCTCTCGATAAGTTTTCTTTAATTGGGAGATATCAAAAATGACAATTCGCCATTGTCTATCCCATTTCTTAGGCCTGCTAATTTTTAAAGAGTCAATCTGCAGCCAACCCGCTTTCTCTTTACCTTTCTCAGTTAAATATACATAGAGCTGATTGCCCTTATATTTAAATTCTAAATACCCCTGTTTTTTAAGATTATAAAATACATCTTTAACTTTCTTTTTGGGATATTTTTTTAACCCTAATCCCAAAAGTTCCTTGTATAAATTTAGCCAAAAATAAGGAGAATTTCCCGCTATGCAAACGGCACCTGCGATTGCTAATGTTTTGAAAACGTCTCTTACAATTGCCGATTTTGGTTTTCTAAAATAGTATTTATACTTTTTTATGCTCATTAATCAAATTATACCAAAGAAAGCGTTGTAATAACAAGGCCATGGCAATGTTATTACAACGCTAGTAGATCGAAATTGAAGCAAAAAAATAGATAGCAAAAGGCCTCCAAAAAACCAGGAGGCCTTTTGCCGACCATAGACCGGGTTTTAACACCCACCATTTTGAATTTTATCAAAAGAAAAGCATCGTGTCAAGGTTTTTCAGATAATAAAAATGGGGCCCTTTAAGGCCCCGGAGGTGGCGATTTGGAGGTACGCACTCTCACTACCTTCTTACCAGTAGCTGGAGAGAATTCCCAGTTTCTAAAAGGAAAACCCTTCACTCGCAATCTTCCATCTTTGGTTTGGGTCCCAATTGTCTCTCCACATGATCGACACTTAACAGGAGAATGTCGTTCTATTTTGTCGCTTGCACAGTAAGGACAAAAGGAAATCTGAGACAAATCGGCATAAAAGGCATAACCGCTTCGATAAGGCAATTTCTCAAAAATCATCCTCTGACCTGCTTCATCTACCACAGAGACATACTTCCTCATTCTCGCCTCCTTTATTTAACTG
>JAGGTU010000014.1 GCA_021163545.1 bacterium
AAGAAATCTTGAGGCTCATTTCAAAAGAATGGAAAAAGGAGGTGAGAAAATGAAGGGGCTAGTAATGGCAGCAAGGTTTTCTCTTGGGTGTAATGAAGCAGCCCTTTTTCCTGAAAGAGGGCAGGCTCTTTTAAGATTCCTTGAAAACCCTCAGGACATTACTACCATAAAGCAAGCTGAGGAAACGCTTGGGCAATTTAAAATTCTCTTTCCATATCTTTCTTTAATAGGAAGAATAAACGGATTAGAGCCTTTTTCCCAAGAAGTGGTGGAGGCCTATTTTATTGGGAATAAACTCCTTAGAAATGTCCCGATTGTAGAGACACGCAAAGTTGTAAATCAGATATACTCCCAAGAAGTGTCCTTGGTGCCAGACTTTGTACCTCATCATAATTGGCATTTATTGACTGTGCTTCCTCAAACTCAGGGAATGAGCATACCTTTGTCTTTATTCAATTTTTGCATGGTAAAGTTAGGAAAGATACAGGCGATACACCAAGATAAAGTAACAGTGCGGGCATGGAAGTTGAGCGTTACAAAAGGAAAGTTGAATATCGGTTGGATAGACGAAAGTATTCCCAGAGACACAATTTTAATTGATGAATTGGAGTTAGGTGACAAAGTAGCAATCCATTGGCGGTATATTTGTGAGAAGTTAAGCTCCAAACAAGCCCAACATTTAGAAGAATATACTCACCAAGTTTTAGGCTATGCTAAAATAAGGGGAGAGTAAAGAAAATAACCTCCCCTTTCTTTTTTAAAATGGCCAAAAAATTAAAAATTGGAATAATTTCTCTAACTTCTTGCGAGGGTTGTCAAATTGCTATTCTCTCTTTGGGAGACAAACTTTTAAAACTTAAAGATAAAGTGGAGTTTTTAGAGTTTAGATATCTAGAAGATCAACCCTGGCCTGATCATTTTGATGTTGCATTTGTTGAGGGATCGCCTATTACAAAAAAGCAACTCAAAACCTTAAAGGAAGCAAGAAAGAGAGCGGATAAATTAATTGTCTTAGGAAATTGTGCAGCTCTGGGAGGGGTGCATGAAATCAAAAATTACAGAGACAGGAACAAAATCATAAGATATGTTTATGAACGCAAAAAAGGAATTGCCAATCCGGAAATCAGAGAAATTGATAATTTTGTAAAAGTAGATTTTACAATCCCCGGGTGTCCTATTAACCCAGAAGAATTTTTGAGAGTATTGAAGAATTTAGTTGAGAAGAAACCGTTAAAAATTCCTACAATTTCTGTTTGTGAAGAGTGTCCGCTTCAGGGAACACCAGATTGTTTTATTGTAAAAAAGAGAGTATGTTTTGGACCATGGACATTAGGCGGATGTGGTGCACCATGTCCCAAAAATGGGTTAGAATGTTTAGCCTGCCGAGGGTTTAAAAAAGGTGTGAATTTAGATGTTATGATAAAATCTCTTTCGCGGTTTGCTTCAGAAAAAGAATTAAAAGAAAAGCTGGAAATTTTTGGATTAAGAGACGAGTTAAATAGTTAAAAATTCAAAATTAAAAATGCAAAATTGCAATTCAAAGTTCAAAATTTTTAATTTTTAACTGCAATTTTTAACTTTAAATTTTTAATTTTTAATTGATTTTATGAAAATAGTAATTGATCACATAGCAAAAATCGAGGGTCATATGGGTTTTGTGGGCCACATTTTAAAAGGGAATGTGGCAAAGGCAAAGCTTGAAGTAAAAGAAGGCGCAAGGTTAATTGAGGGATTAATTATTGGAAGAAATTTAGAAGACGCTCCTTTAATTACCTCTAGAATCTGTGGTGTTTGTCCTGTTGTTCACAATATTTGTTCTCTTAAAGCCCTAGAGGATGCGCTCAAAATAGAAGTTTTAGATGGTGTTAAAATTTTACGGAAATTGCTTTTGGCAGGGCAAATTTTACAAAGTCATTCTTTACACCTTTTCTTTTTGAGTTTACCTGATTTCTTTAAACTTGATCACGATATTAAATTTGTTGATGAATTCAAAGAAGAAAGCAAGAAAGCCACTCAAATTAGAAAATTTGCTGATAAATTGGTAGAGACAATAGGAGGAAGAGCGATTCATCCAACCTCGACAAAAATTGGTGGCTTTGGAAGAGTGCCCGACCAAGAAAAGCTTAAAAACCTTCTAAAAGAGAGTAAAAAAGCATTAAAAAACGCCAAAGATCTTGCCCAAATTTTTGCAGATTTAAACTATCCCAAATTTAAAAGAAAAACAGAGTTTATTTCTCTGAGTTCAAAAGAGGAATACGCCTATTACGATGGAAAAATTAATGCTTCTGATATTAATCCTCTTCCGGCAAAGAAGTTTCTTCCAAAGATAAAAGAAATTGAGTCCCCTTTTGATGTGGTAAAAAGAGCAAAGTACAAAGGAAAAAGTTATATGGTAGGAGCTTTAGCAAGAATTAATAATAATAGAGATCAACTTAATCCAGAGGCATCAAAATTAGCAGAGAAATTCTTTGGTAAAGATATTGATTATAATACTTTTCATAATGTTTTTGCTCAGGCAATAGAAGTGGTACATTTTGCAGAAGAGGTAACAAAATTATTAGAAGAATATTTATCAGAAAACTTTGGTGAAAAAGAAATACTTGCCCCAGATAAAATTCGAGCAAAAAATGGGTATGGCATAGGAGTTTGCGAAGCCCCCAGAGGCACACTTTTCCATATTTATTGGATTACAAACTCAGGAAAAATTAGTGGTTGCAATATCATTACTCCAACTGCCCAATTTTTGCAGAATCTAGAAAACGACTTGAAGGTATTTCTGCCCGATTTGAAGAAAATGAAAGAGAAGGAAAGAAAAAGAAAGATTAAAATGCTAATTAGAGCATATGATCCTTGCATAAGCTGTGCGACACACTAAAACGAAATTCGAAATTCAAAATCCTAAACTCTAAACAAATCCAAATGGCAAAAATTCAAAACATTTTATTTTGAAATTCGAATTTTGAATTTGTTTAGGGTTTAGATATTAGAATTTAGGATTTAAAAAATTATGCACGATCTTCATTTGGCAGACCAAATATTAAAAATTGTCCTAGAGTACGCCCAAAAAAACGGGCTTAAAAAAATTAACTCAATTAAGATTGAGTTGGGAGATATAGTAGAACACGGAGAAAGAATTACTCCAGAGAATTTGAGATTTAATTTTAATCTTCTTTCAAAAGACACGCCTGCCCAGGGAGCAGAGTTATTGATTACTCCTGTTAAGGGAGAATTGTGGCGCCTTGTTGAAATAGAAGGAGAGGCTAATTCTAGATAAATTATAGAACACTACAATATAGATCTTGATTACAAAAAATTGCCTACGAGAATTGTTCTTAGGGCATTAAATAAGTAATTCTGTGATCAGATTGAAGTTAAGAAAAGCCACATGAAATGCTAAAACAAATAAAAAAAGGGGACAGCCTCGACTGCCCCCTTGATATCTTTACACTAGACCTGGATCCGATAGATCATACCAGGCGTTACCGGCACAAGCAACCCACCTCCTTTCTTTGTTACCTTTTCTTGTAATCCTGAGGGTAACTGAGATATAGGCACCACGAATCCGTCATCAGTAAGCGTCACCTTAATTTGGGTACCAAGTGCTCCGTTGAGAGAGAGATACCAGTCAGTATTGCCTCCGAGAGCTTGCTTAGCTGAGAATATCGAAACTGTTCCCCGAGGAGAATGAAGACGATACACTACCAACTCCTCTTTTTCCAATTTAAATTCTGGATACCCCGGCTGTTGAGTTTTGTTCCGTTTTGCCATGCTTACCCCCTTTTTATGAATTTGTGAAAAGAGCAAAAAGAACTAAAAACTCACCTCCTTTCTTGGCGAGATATTTAATTATAGCAAATTATTTTTATTTGGCAAGAGGGCGACCCCGACCACTATAATTTCATTGCTATCCTTTCTCGAAAAAGAATTATTTCTTATAATGAAATTACCCGTTTAATAGCTACTTCAACCATGTGTGGAATAATCGGATACATTGGAAAAAAAGAGGCTCTTCCTATTATTGTAGAAGGGCTTAAACGTTTAGAATATCGAGGATATGATTCTGCAGGAATTGTTATTATCGACGAAACAAATACACCTTATATTGTCAAAACCAAAGGTAAAATTAAAGATTTAGAAGAAAAACTTAACTTCAAAAAGATTCAAGGAACTTTTGGAGTTGGGCACACAAGATGGGCAACCCATGGAGAACCCTCAGATGCTAACGCTCACCCTCATTTTGACTGCAAAAAAGAGATTTTTGTTGTTCATAACGGAATTATTGAGAATTATTCTCGGTTAAAAGAACAGCTTCAAAAAGAGGGACATAGATTTATCACAGAAACAGATACCGAAGTTTTACCTCATTTAATTGAAAAATATTTTAAAGGAAATTTAGAGGAGGCAGTTAGATTAGCTTTAAAGAAAGTAATTGGTGCTTATGCAATTGCAGTTATTTGCTTAAAAGACCCTGAAAAAATTGTTTTTGCAAGACAATCAAGTCCTTTAATCGTGGGGTTGGGAAAGGGAGAGAATTTTATTGCATCAGATGTTCCTGCAATTTTAGGATATACCAAAAAAGTCATTTATCTTGATGATGGAGAGATGGGGGTGATTACCAAAGATGATTTTCAAATCTTTAATTTGGACAACCAAGTTGTTTCAAAAAAGTCACATTACGTTCAATGGAGTTTATCGCAAGCCGAAAAAGGAGGCTTTGATCATTTTATGTTAAAAGAAATAATGGAAGAACCCGGAGCAATTCAAAATGCAATTCGAGGTAGGATAATGCTTGAAGAGGGAATGGTGAAATTTGGTGGACTCGAAAATGTAATAGATAAATTGAAGAACATTGACCGACTGATTATTACCGCTATGGGAACAGCACTTTTAGCGGGGAGAGTTGGAGAATATATGATAGAAGAATATGCTCAAATTCCTGTGGAAATTGAAAACGCTTCTGAGTTTCGTTACAAAAAACCAATGCTAAGAAAGAACGACGTTCTTCTAGCTATTTCTCAATCCGGCGAAACAGCAGATACTTTATTTGCAACAAAAGAGGTAAAAAGAAAAGGAGTTTTAACTTTGGGAGTTATAAATGTAGTTGGATCCAGTATTGCCAGAGAAGTAGATGCAGGAGTTTATAATCATGCCGGACCAGAGATTGGAGTTGCGGCAACAAAATCTTTTGTTTCTCAGCTTACAATTTTGGCACTTTTGACAGTATTTTTAGGAAGACAGAAGGAAATGTCTCTGGTAATGGGAAGGAGAATTCTAGAAGAGCTTTTAAAAATTCCCGATTTTGTAAAACAGATTTTAGCTAAAAGGGACAAAATAAAAGAACTTGCAGAAAAATATCAAAATTATCAAAACTTTTTATTCTTGGGCAGAAAATATAATTACCCAATTGCTCAAGAGGGAGCGCTCAAATTAAAAGAAATTACTTATATTCATGCAGAAGGATATCCCGCAGGAGAAATGAAGCATGGTCCTATTGCAATGATAGATAAGAATTTTCCTTCAGTTGTAATTGCTCCAAAAGATAGTGTGTATGAGAAAATGATTTCAAATATTCAGGAGATAAAAGCAAGGAAAGGAAAAATTATTGCTATTACGACAGAAGGTAATATAGAAATGGGACAATTAGCAGATGATGTAATTTACATTCCCAAAACCTTAGAGATGCTAACCCCCATTTTATCAGTAGTGCCTCTTCAACTATTTGCTTATTATATTGCTGTCTTAAAAGGACTAGATCCTGACAAACCTCGCAACCTAGCCAAATCTGTAACGGTGGAATAGATAATATTCTCTGTTTGATCTTCAGAACTCCAACCCTCAGAGAGCTTGGGACAAATACACTCTTTGTTGTTTAACTTGACTAAATTTTATTTTTTCGCCAAGATAAGCCATTAAAAGGAGGTGAGAAGCATGGCACTTTAAAAAATCGTTTTCATTTTTGTAATGCATCAGCAAAGCAGAGGATAAGAATAGGAGGTGGTAAGATGGCAAGGCTAATAAAGCCGCCAGGCAAGTTTGAGATTTTGGGCATTCTTGTTGGCTTGGATGGAAAGAACCCCTTGCAATTAATTGAACTGGCAGGAAGAACTGCTTACCAGTCGTATCACAAAATTTCTCCTGGCTCTGCCGAAAAATTTGTAAAAATGTTAAGAGATCGGGGCCATGAATCGGTCTTAGAGCATTCTTCCATGAGTGTTCAACTTTTCAATGTCTCTCGTGGGTTTACTCATCAATTGGTCAGACATCGCCTTGCTTCCTTCACTCAAGAATCGACGAGATATGTTGACAAAAGAGAGCTTACACTTGTTTTGCCTCCTCGCAGAGATCCCGAAGAGGAAATAGAATTAACCCTGCCAGGTGGACGAAAATTGAATATCACAATAGAAGACTGGGCAAATCTTAACGAGCAGGTTTATCGAGAGCTGAGAAATAGAGGTTGGGTACCTGAAGATGCCAGGCAATTCTTACCGATAGGCACCTCGACTCAAATCGTAATTACAACAAACTTTAGGGAATGGCGGCATATCTTTAAGTTAAGATGCGCACCAGATGCTCATTGGGAGATTAGACTTATAATGGTTCAATTACTCAAGGAGGTCCAGAAGCTTGTACCAGTGATCTTTGATGATTTTAAAATCGCTGAAGACGAAAGCTACGCGGTCCGCAAGGAGGGCTCCTGAAAAGGAGCCCTTATGTTTTTATTAATTTTGAGATATACTAAAAATATGCAGGCAATTATTCTTGCTGCAGGAAATGGAATTAGGCTTCAGCCTTTGACTTGCACGCGTCCAAAACCTCTTATAAAAATTTTTGATAAATCAATTCTTGAACACAATTTGGAACAATTGAGAGGGATAGCAAAAGAGGTGATTTTAGTTATAGGGTATAAGGGTGAACTTATTCAGCAAAAAATAGGACAAAGCTACAAAGGAATGAGAATTAAATATATTTGGCAAAAAAAACCTCAGGGAACAGGCGATGCAGCAAAATGCGCCCTACCTTACTTAAAAGATAGATTCCTTCTTTTAAATGGAGATGATTTTTATTTTAAAGAAGATTTGGAAAGGTTAATAAAAAAATTCCCAGCGATATTGGTAAAAAAAGAAAACCCAAAAAACTTTGGAGCAGTAATTATCAAAGAGGGCAACAAAGTAAAAGAGATTGTTGAGAAACCAGAGAGAAAAATTTCCGATCTTGCTAATATTGGCGTCTATTATCTTCCAAAAGAGATCTTTAAATACAAAATTAAAAAATCAAAGAGGGGAGAGTATGAATTTCCTGATTATATAAATCAATTTGCAAAAGAGCATTCTTTATATTTTGTTGAGGCAAAAAATTGGATACCTGTTTCTTTTTCTTGGAATCTATTAGATGCGGCGGAATTTTTCTTGAAAAATACCAAAAAGAAAATTGAGGGGAAAATAGAAAGAAATGTACATATTGAGGGCAAAATAATCCTTAAAAAAGGAAGTATTTTAAGATCGGGAACCTATATTATTGGGCCTGTTTATATTGGTCAAAACAGTACTATTGGTCCAAACTGTTTTCTGAGAGAGAACACAATAATTGGGGATAACTGTCGCATCGGTCAGGCGGTAGAAATTAAAAATTCAATTATTTATGAGAATACAAACATTGTCCACTTATCATATGTAGGAGATTCAATTATTGACAAAAATTGCAATCTGGGTGCTGGCACAATTATTGCCAATTTAAGACATGATAATGCTTCAATTAAGACAATGATAAATGGAAAATTGATAGACACAAAAAGAAGAAAATTTGGAACAGTTTTTGGAGAAGGAGTAAAAACAGGAATCGGAACCCTGATTTATCCGGGCCGAAAAATCTGGCCCCATAAAACAACCCTCCCCGGCGAGGTAGTAAAAAAAGATATAAGATAATAAAACCCACTACTCACTACCCACTACCCACTACCCACTACCCACTACTCACTACTCACTGAACATATGTCCTATCGTTTTTCTCCAGAAATTTTACTTCAATATTTTTTAAAAAGAGAATCCACACAATTTTTTGTGAGCGTTGCTATTCGATATTTAGCCTTGGGAATGATCGGCATCTATGAGCCGATTTTTATTTATCTATTTTTCCAAAAATCTCTTTGTCCAACCCTACTTTTTTGGGCAGCCATTTATGGTCTATTTGGGATTTTGGTAGTTTTTGGAGGAAAGATAATGGCAAAGATTGGTTTAAAACATACAATGCTTATCTCTCATTTTTTCTTTTTTGGCTATTACCTTTGTTTATTTTTTCTTTATCAAAATAGTTACTTGTTAATCCCTGCAATTTTTCTGCGGGCTATTGGGATGACACTTTTTTGGCCTGCTTTTCATACTGATTTTGTGAGGTTTTCGGAAAAGGATCACCGAGCTATTCAGGTAGGGAAACTAAGCGGAATCTCATTTACGGCAAATATTATTAGTCCAACAATTGGGGGTTTAATTTTGGCTAACTTTGGATACCTTGTCCTATTTATTGTGGTTTTGATTACTCTCTTTGCGTCCACTTTTCCACTTTTTCTTTCAAAAGAGCGACATGAAATTTATACCGATTCTTATTCCAAAGCCTGGCAGAGAATTAAGAAGAATAAACCTGTTACCCTAGGATTAGGTGCATTAGCAATTGAGTCTACAAGCATAATGCTTTTCTGGCCGATATTTATGTTTGTCTTGGGAATAAACTTTGAAAAAATGGGAGCAATTACAACTATAGGGTTGGCTATTGCAGCTTTGTATGCGGTCTATATGGGAAAAATTACCCAAAAACAGGATAAGAAAAGACTTCTTAAAGCGGGATCGCTTTTGTTATCTTTGGTTTGGATGATCAAATATTTTGTTAAAGACGCTTTCGGTGCTTTTTTGGCGCACAATTTTTATCGTATTGCTAAAACTTCAGCATCTGTTCCTTTTAGCACAACCATTTATGAGAAAGCAGCCTTGAAAGGAGCAGAGGCAGATGAATTTTTAATTTACCGAGAAATAGTTCTCAATCTTTCAAAACTATTTTTTCTTTTGTTTTTGGCAGGAATATTTTACTTCTTTCCCAAACCACAGATAGGATTTATTTTTGCTGCCGTTGCTTCCTTAGGTCTTGTTTTTGTGGCTCAAAATAAATTACCCTCTTTTAAATTTCTAAAAAAATGAACCTTGATTTTCTAATTTTTCAATCTCTCAACAGGATAGCAGGTAAAATGCCTTTTTTAGATAGTTTGGCAATTTTCTTCGCTCAATATGCTGGTTATTTACTTTTATTGATCCTACTTGTCTTCTTGTTAAGAAATTTCAAAAAGCATAAAAAACCAACAATTCTTTCATTGTCAGCGGCGATTTTCTCAAGATTTGTGGTAACAGAATTAATTCGCTATCTTTATTTCCGCCCCCGACCATTTGTAGTTAGTTCCGCTAACCTTTTAATCCTCCATAACCCAACAGCTTCTTTTCCATCAGGTCATGCTTCTTTTTATTTCGCCCTCTCTACGGTAATATATTTTTTCAATAAAAAATTGGGAACTCTTTTTTTAATTATAAGCTTTTTAATAGGAGTCTTCAGGATCTATTGCGGTCTCCATTGGCCATCTGATATTTTAGTGGGAGCAGTGGTTGGAGTTTTTGTTGGATGGCTTTTTGTGAGATTATTAAAGAAATAAATACACAGATAGATCAACTTTTATACCAAGGAAGGGAATCAATTTCTATCTATTTAGAAAAGAGATGATTCATAAACCGCTCAGCAATTTTACGCTTACGAATTAAACTGTGTAAGAATAACTCTTTTTCACAAAAATAAGAATGTCTGAGTGGGGATGGAGGGATTTGAACCCTCACGGGCTTTAGCCCAGCGGTTTTTGAGACCGCCCTGTCTTCCTGTTCCAGCACATCCCCATTTTCCGATTCCGCCACTCCGGCCTCTTTTTATTTTATTATCTTTTTTAGAAATTTCAATGTTCTTTCAACTTCTAAATTTCAACCAAAACAATTTTAATCAAAATTGTGCCATTTTAAAAAAACCCGCCCCATCAGCCCTTATCAGTACTGGCTTCCCGCCTCCTCTCTTATTGGGGACTGTCCCCCAGAGGGAAAGAAACTTCTTTAATAAGAATTTTTGTAGACATTATTCTTCAGAAAGTACTGTAATAACATTGCCATGGCAATCTTATTACAGCGGTTTTTGTGGGGGCTTAGATTTAGCAATCCAACAACCACCCACTTACTTACTTAGCCACTCGATCACTCGATCACTTAATCACTTATCCTTGCATTCTGGATTTGAACATTTAATCTGTCCCTTTTTTGTTTTCAAAAGAGGCCAGCCGCACTTTGGGCATTTTTCACCTGTTGGTTTGTACCAAACAGCAAAGTCACATTCAGGATATCGATTGCAGGCATAAAAAACTTTTCCTTTGCGGGTTCTTTTTTCAACAATCTCACCTTTTTTACATTTTGGACATTTTATTTTTAGCCGATTTTCTTCCAAAGGAGCGGTGTATTTACATTTTGGAAAATTAGAGCAGGCATAAAATCTTCCAAACTTTCCTAATTTTATAATCACCGGCGCCCCACACAAAGGACAGGTTTTATCTGTCTTTTCTTCTGCGATTTCCTGCTTGGAAAGCTCTTCTTCTTTTTTCTTTAAATTTGCCTCAAAAGGTTGATAAAACTCTCTAATTACTTCTGTCCATTGTTTTTTGCCCTTTGCAATTTCATCAAGCTCTTCTTCCATTTTTGCGGTAAATTGTATATCAACAATTTCAGGAAAATGTTTTACCAAAAGATCGTTTACTACAAGTCCAATTTCAGTAGGTCTAAATCTTTTTTGTTCATCTTTTTCAACATAGTTTCTTTCCTGGATAGTTGAAATGATCGGAGCATAAGTTGAGGGCCGTCCAATGCCATATCTCTCAAGGGTTTTGATTAAAGTTGCCTCAGTATAACGAGGAGGAGGTTGGGTGAAGTGTTGAATTGGGGCAATTTTTTTTGCTTCTAAAATTTCGTTAACTTCTAAAGCCGGCAATTGAGTTTCTTTAATTGAGAGAGGATAAATTTTTAAAAACCCGTCGAATTTTAAAATCTGCCCCTCTGCTCTAAAGGTATATTTTGAGATTTGGGATTTTGAATTTGAGATTTGTTTAGAATTTCGGATTTCGGATTTAGGATTTGTTTCGACCTCAATAATAGTTGAGTCAAAGATTGCCTCCCTCATCTGGGTTGCCAAAAACCTTCTCCAAATCAGATCATAAAGTTTAAATTGATCTTTATCTAATTTTTTCTCCAAACTCTCAGGTGTATTTTGAACATATGTTGGTCTGATTGCCTCATGGGCTTCTTGAGCAAGTTTTGATTTTGTTTTAAACACCCTATATCGCCAGTAATCTTTTCCAAAATTTTCTTCTATAAATTTTCTTGCTTGAGATAAAGCCATTTTAGAAAGATTTACAGAGTCGGTTCTATGATAAGTAATAAAACCCTTCTCATAGAGATTTTGAGCCAAAAACATTGTTTTTTTGGCAGGAAATCTTAATCTTTGCCATGCTTCTTGTTGAAGGGTGCTTGTGATAAAGGGCGGCGGAGGATTCTTTTTGATTTCTTTTCTTTTAACACTTTTGACTATAAACTCCGCACCTTTAAGCTCATTTACAATTCTCTTCGCTTCTTCTTTTGTTTTTATTCCTAGCTTGGGTATTGTCTTCTCATTTCTTTTTACCAATAAAGCCCAAAACTCATTTTGTTCCTTACTTTCTTCTTTTTGTTCTTTGGTCCTTGGAATTTGGATTTTGGTTCTTGGTGCTTTCCTAAGCAACGCTTGGATTGTCCAATATTCCTGTGGTACAAACTTCTCAATCTCCCTTTCTCTCTCAACTATCAGGCGCACCGCCACAGACTGAACTCTTCCTGCAGAAAGACCTCTTGCAACTTTTCTCCACAAAAA
>JAGGTU010000053.1 GCA_021163545.1 bacterium
AAAAAAGAGGATAGATTTTTTTATTTTCATCCTGGAATTAATCCCATAAGTATTGGTGAAGATTTGCTTTCAAGAATTGGTGTTGGGAAAAGACCCGCTTCCAGCACAATCACTCAACAGTTGGTTAAAACCCTTCTTGGAAATGAGCTCCAAAGAGGATTAGCAGCACGAGCGAAAGAAATAGTTTATGCGCTCGCTCTCGAAACCTGGCAATCGAAAGAAGAAATTCTGACAATGTATGCTAATTCCGTTTATTTTGGTAATCAAATTCAAGGTATACATCAAGCAAGCCAATTTTACTTTAATCTTCCCCCAGAACTCCTTTCTGAGGCTCAAGTGCTTCAACTTCTGGCTTCAATTAGTAGTCCAAGTAAAAACAATCCTTTAAAAGAATCGAATATACAAATCGCTCAATCAATTGCAAAAAGACTGAGCCTAAATACAAAAGATTTATATTTTCTCTCGCCTTGGCAAATTAAAAAATATGTAAAAAATTATTCCCCAAAGGATGTCTCTTATTTTGAGTTAACTGGTTTTATCAAAAATATTCCAGAAAAAATTATCCAGACAAACATAGATCTTTCCTTAAGTCAAAAAATACGAGAAATTGTTTGGCGAAATATCCAAGAGTTAAGAACAAAAAATGCCAAGAATGCAGCTATTGTTGTGATAAAACTCCCCGAAAACGAACTTCTTGCAATTATTGGCTCTCCAAACCCTTTGTCATTGGAAGAAGGTTATAAGATCAATATGGCACTCCAGCCAAGACCTGTAGGCTCAACTATAAAGCCTTTTATTTATCTCAAAGCTTTTGAAAAAGGCTTAAGACCTTATACTCTTGTGGAAGATAGAGAATATAAATATATTACTGCCCTTGGCTTTCCCTTGTACCCTAAGAATTTTGATTATAAATACCGGGGTATTGTCACCCTCCATTATGCTTTATCAAATAGTTTAAATGTACCTGCGGTAAAAGTTTTAGAATATGTGGGACTGGAAAACTTCTATCAATTTTTAAGAAATGATTTAAATTTCAAGCCTGTTCAAGATTTAGATAATTATCAACTTGGGATAGCTCTTGGAGCTTTAGAAATGGATCTTTATAACTTATGCAAGTATTTCACTATCTTTGCCAATAATGGTTCCTTGAGAGAAATACAAATTCTCAAGAACTCAAAAGACGCCTTGAGCAAGCAAATTACAGAACCTCAATATATTCAACTAATAAACAAAATTCTCTCAGATAGAAAAACAGGGGTAGAACAGTTTGGTTTAAAAAGTGAACTAAATTTATTTCAAGGAAACTATGCTGTAAAGACAGGCACCTCTAAAGATTTTAAAGATAGCTGGATTGTTGGCTATACTCCAGATTTTCTGGTAGGAGTGTGGGTAGGAAATGCCAACAATTCTCCCACCTTGGGTTTGTCAGGACAATTAGGAGCTGGAAGAATTTGGCATGAGGTTATGGAACTGCTTTTAAATTCTAATTATAACAAAAAAACTCCTTTTGACTTTGGCCTTATAGAAGAATTTCCTGAAGGAGAGCATGTGGAGTTTGGCTTGGAAGGCGATGATTATGAGAAAATAAAAAATATTTTACTCTCTCAAGATTCATCATTAATTCTCACCCCTCACAATGGTGATAGGTTTCTTTTGGAAGAAAATACCAAGATTATCTGTAGGGCAAAAGAAAGTGTTGATTGGTTTATTAATAATCAACACTTTCTTCATGCAAAAGAGGCCATTTTTACTCCAAAAGAGGCTGGTGTATATAAAATAATGGCAAAAAGCAAAAATACTCAAGAGGAAATAGAAATAATAATAACAAAATAAAAAGCACCAAAAACCAAATGGTTTTTGGTGCTTAAGTCTCTATTTTTCTTCCTCTAGGGCTATGACTTCAACGATTTTCTCTCGAAGAGCCATCAGCTCGTCAAAGAGAGGGTTAGATTCATAATCAGTGGTAATATCAGCTGTGCCACCAATTGGGATAGTTGGCGGTATTTTCTGTAATAAGAGATCTATTACCTCAAGAGCGGGTTTTAGATCTCCCTGCTTAACTGATTGTATCGCCTTTAAGAAACGATTGTATCTTCTTTGAAGCTTGGTTATCTCCTTCCTAAGGCCATTTGATTTTACAGCCAAAAGCCATTTATATATCCATAAAAGTGGATGTTTCCAAAAGATGACGAAAGGGATACGCTTTAATTTCTTCTGAATTTCCCTTTGCTTTCTCAACTTCTCCGATAATTCCCTCTCTATCTGTTCTTTTTCAATCTCAAAATACCCTATTAGACTTTCTCTAATTTTCGCCTCTACCATCTCTTATCACCCCTATCATCTTTATTTGGAAATGATACTATTATAACAAATCAGAGTTTCCTTTGTTTGTCAAGCAAATTATCTAATTTCAAAATATCCTCCCGGAGTTCGCCCAAAATTCTCAGGAGAATACATTTCAGAAACCCTGGCTGGAAGATGAGTAAACTTTCCTTTTGTAAGGGCTCTTACAAAATAATCAAACTCATAAACTCCGGGAGTAAGATATTCTTTAAATAACACTGCTCTGTCGTCTCTTAATTCCTTAAAGTCAGGAATAAACTCTCTTCCTTTTATCTCTTTTTCCTGCAGTCTTAAAGATTTTTGCTCAGTTGCTAGACCTAAGTTCACAATCTCGAAACCAGCAGGAATGAAGTCTTCAACCAGAACAAACCTTCTTGTTTTTGGCACGGTGATTTGTAAATGAACGCGCAATACATCTCCTACTTTTGCCTCTTTAACCGGTTCTTCATTCTCTTTATCTTGTAATCTATGCACTGTTCTCTGAATGGAAAAACCCTCATCTCTTGGAGGAATCTTGTCTGCGGGTAAATAATATCTAAAACCTATATCATAATAAAGATTATTTGGCAGTTGATTTTGATTCTCCTTTTGAAACTCTATCACATTAATCTTACCAAACTTCAATCTATCAATGGGTATCTCCTTTTTGAATTGATTAAGCACGGTTGAGGGCTCAAAATGATATTTGCCCTCACTCTTTTGATTTACAAATAATTCAAGAATAAAATTAGATTCAGTCTCTCTCTGCCATTTTAAATATTCAACAAAGGCCCCAATAACTGCTAAAGTATTGTTAGTTGAGCCCCAGGAACCATCTTTTGCTTTGGAGTTAAGAAGCCATCTTATCACCTTATCAATAATTGGATCTTTCTTTTTAGCAACGCTTAAAGCCTTAAGATAAAGGGCAGTATCTTTTATTGGATTCTCATAATAATCTACAAAAATATATCCTTTTTTCGGCTCAATAAATGCGCCTCTGGCATCGATGTCAATTCTATTTTGAAGAACGTTATAGATTTTCTCTTGCAATTGCGGATCAAATCCTTTTGTAAGAAGAATTGCCAACTGAGCCAGGGAAGCGTTAGAGGCATATTCGTATATGTATGTATCATCTCTAGCAATTTCTTGGATGAGGTTTTTTATTAACGGATCATCAACTGTCTTTTGGTTTTTAAACAATGTATAGGCTACCAAAATTATAGTACTTTTATCTCTATTTAAATCTATCTGTGTAGAAAGATGGATCTTTACATACTCTTTTGCTTTTGCAATGACAGCCTCATTTACATTAAATCCTGCTAATTTTAGATTTTCTAAGGCTTCAATTACATGAAGAGTTAAATAGAAGTTTGATCTTCCGTAATCCCAGAATCCAAATCCTCCATCTGCTCTCTGTTGATCATAAAGCTTTGAAAGACCTATATTTACAATTTCTTCGATCGTATATTCTTTTCCCTCATATCGAACTTTCTCTAATTGAAACTTCTCTTGTAAGTTTGGCAAATTTAAACCTTGTTTTGCAATTGCCAATGCATTAAGCTTACTGGCAATTTGCTCCGCACAGCCATAAGGGTATCTAATTAAATAATTTAGTGCATCTGAAAGAAAGACAGCCAATGTAGCTGAGGCATTTATCTTTACCTCCCCTTTGTCTTTTAGGATATTATCTGGCAAGAAAACATACTCCTTTGAGAGGCTATCTTGAGTGTAGTTTGCCGTGGCAACTGTTTCATAGGTATCATCAGGTGTAATTTGTATATATTGAATGACTGTATCTTCAACGCCAGACCCTTTTGCTAAAAGAGTAAACTTATGTTCGCCTTTTTCCATTAATTTGGGTGCTTCAACAAAGAAATATAGAGTATCTGTCTTGCCTGCATCAATTGAAACGCTCTTTTTATTTGTCTTTTCTTTCAGAATTAAGGTTGAACTCTTAAACTCAAGCTCAATTTGTTGTCTTCTGTTGGTTTGGTTAAAGATTTTAGCCCCAATGTAAAATTGATCTCCCGGAATTACAAACCGAGGTTTCAAAGGCACAACCATTAAATCTTTTTTGGTAATAAATGTACTATAACTTACACCTAATTTGGTATCTTTGCTAACTCCTAAAACTTCTGTCTGCCAGGTTGTTAAATTATCTGGTAAAGTAAACTTTACTTGTGCTTTACCGGATCGATCGGTTTTCACCCGAGCATTAAAATAGGCAGTTTCTCTAAACTCTCCTCTTGCTTTTTTGGCCAGCTCTACCTCGGGTGCGCTTGCTCCTCCTCCTTTTGTTGGAATTTTTGTCTCTATTAAAATATTTTTTAAATTTGAGGAGGTAATTACTCCCAATGGAAATCCCCCATAGAAAAATACAACCGGATTTTTCTTTGGATTGCCTTTTAAAGCTAAAACACTAACATCTACTACAGCGACAGATAGCTCTGTTTCAACAGGATTGTTATGAAAATCTTTAACCTGGATGTCTAATGTTACCTCCTCACCTGGTAAATAAAATTGTTTATTTGTCTTTGCTTCAATCTTTAATTCTTTTTTCTTGGTGTCAATTTGAAACTCAACCGACCCAAATTTCACCTCAGGTTTTGTTGATTGCAAAAGCACCGAGAGGAAGATGTTGGGTATATATTCATCCTTCGCCTGAAATTGATATTTAAAAAGATTGCCCTTGATATCAATAATCTGATAGTCAAAAATTTTTCCTCTCTCCAAAGCAACTAAGGCTTTTGCCTCTTTATAAGGAGACTTAATAACTATCTCTCCTGTCTCTCCAACATTTAATGTTCTTTCCTTCGCTTCTATCTGTAGTTTGGTATCAGTAGTGGGAGGAATAGATACGCTTCCCTCTCCATAAACATAAATTGAATAAGTAGACTGAATTAAATTATTTCTTTTATCTTTTCCTTGAATTGTAATCTCATATTCTCCCTCTTCATCAAATTGTAATTCTCTTGAGTAATTTCCCTCTTTATCTGTAGACAACTTATATTCGGAAACTAGCTCTTTCTTTTTCTCCCACTTATAACCATATCCTCCTCCGGCCTCTTGTCGTTTTTCCCAAACCCAATTTATCTTATAAATCGATAAGGTTAGATTATTAACTTTTTTCGGATTGCCTTGAAAATCAACTGTCTTGACTTTCATCTGAGTTTTCTGACCTTTTTCAAGAAAATATTTATCAAGTTTAAGACCAATATAGTATTCTCCTCTATGTAGAATAAAAGATTTTTGAGCAGAGACAGATCTTCCTTGTGAATCCTTTACTGTTACATCAACCACAATAATTTTGCTTCTTTTTTCATCTTCATTTGCAAATAACTTATCAATATCAAATACTTTGGTAAATGAAGTTTTCCCATCTTCTGAAAGTGATAATTTACCTCTAAAAAGAAATTTGTCGCCATAAGGGTACCTTCTCCAATAATTAATCTCTTTGCCAAAATGTAAATATTCGCCTTGATATTTGTCAAAATAATAATTCTGACTTGCAACTGTATATGTTACTTCTCCTCCCTCCAAGGGCACGCCAAAATAGTAATTAGCTTCGATATCAACCTTTATTTTATCTTTTGAAATATACTCATCCTTGTCTGTTAAAACTTTCACTTCAAAAGGTGTAGGAACATATTCTTGTACGTCAAAATAAGTACAATTGTAATATACACATGCCCTATAATTGCCTAGCGGCGCTTTCTCTTCCAATATAAGTTCTGTATTAAAAGTGCCAAACTCATCTATTTCTAACTCCTCATTTAATATTTCATCGTTCTTTGAGTTATAAACTTTGAGATTTACCTTTTGGCCGGGAAGAGTCTGCCAATTCCCATCAAACCCTATTCTGTAGATTCCTTTTATATAAACCTTTTGTCCTGGACGATAAATGGGTTTATCAGTATATAAGTATACTCTCTTTGACATATAAACATGACTTCCCCAATTCAGCCGACTGGTTGAAGAAAAAAGTATTGTGCTATCCTTTCCTTTTTGAACAATAACTCCCTCAAGTTTGGGTATTACCTTTGTTAAGGTAATTCCCTCTTTGTTGGTGTAATAAGTTCCTTTAAGAGCTAAATTTTCATCAAAAAGAGAGATTTTTGCATTTTCAACAGGTTCTAAACTAGATAAATTAGTGACCCAATAAAGATTTTTTAGCTGTTGCATTTCTTTTTCGCCTAATTGAGCCATATCAGGTCTGCCAATTACTTCCGGAAGAATTTTCTTCTCTGCCACTCCTAGATTTGTCACCGTAATATAAGTTCTCTCATAAGCCAACTGTGGTATTTTTTCTCCTTTTTCCCATTTCCATATGGAATAGATATATTCGGGATGATAAAAGGTTAAAATATAATGACCAATTGGATCTTCAAAGTAATCTTGGAGATCTACTTGAAAATAATTCTTCACCCAATATTTTTTCTCCAGTTGGATTGTCTTTCTAACACGCCTTTTGCAATTTACTATCTTGCCTGGGGGGTCAGTAATTTGTGGAGGATTTTCGAGCCAATAAAGAAAATCATCTGCTCCAAGCTTGCAGATATCTAAATTAATATATTCCATATTCACAGCTGCATAACTGAGTTTTGTTTTTTGAGGGGTGGTCACAGCATAAGTTCTTTGAAGATGATAAAAATTAAGATATTTCTGGGGCATCTTCTGGGTTCTGAAACTAAGAGAAATTTCCTCTTTCTGTCCAAAAACATCTTCCAACTTCAATCTTAAAGTATAATTTTCCTCCGGCATCAGACCATAATAGATAGTTGTCCTGAATTCTCCTATATGACAATTATCTTGCAAAGACTGATATTCTACTCTCCATGAACTTCCCCAAGAAAAAATTTCGTAATCTAAATTTGAGAAGAAATAATTCTCCTGCTCTTCCTTTGGAGGAACCTTAAGAGGTGTAGTTGAACAAATAACAAGCTGCCTCAAGTTGGCAGAAGAATCTCCATTTGGAGGAAAGGTTCTTAAAATCTGAAGTGGTGGATAAACTTTTATAGATCGAACAATAGGCTCCCTTTGAACAACCAGTCCTGAGAGGTTAACCAACTTCTCAAATTTAATTTGAATACTCTGATTGGGGCTTAATTTAGAAGGATCAAAATAGAGATAAATTGTGGATTTATCCGGAACTTTCTCACAGGTGGCAAAAGAAGAGGTTTCTCCTTCTTTACATTTTTCTCCATATTCTATCTTGTTTAGAGCGTAGGCTGTTATTTCACTTTTTGATAGGTCAATTTCTTCATAGAATTCGACTTTTAACCTTCCTTGTGGGTCAAATAAATCAAGATCTGCTGATGAGGTCCGATCTGACTCAGTCCTCATTGCTTTAATTATTGGTAAAACATGAAATGTTACTTTTCTTTTTTCATTTAAAATGATATCTCCTTCCAAAGGAAAAGCTCTTTCGATTTTTAAAGTATAACTCTTTCCAAAATCCCAAAGTTTTTTTCTGCCAAATTTATCTTGCCTATTATAAATTTTAATAACAGACTTTTCTCCCTCTCTTTTTTCCTTTTGTCCAAACCAATCAAGAAAGGAAAATGTCTGAGAAATATCACCAAATAGGGATTGGAAATTAAAAAGCCCCAGAGATTGCTCTGATGGTTTCTCTTCTTCTGTGCCTCCATATTCTGCAATAAAAGGAATTTTGGCTCCAGTTGAATTATCAATTAAAGTTATTGCTTGTTTTGTCCTCTCCAAATCTACCGGCTGATTGAAATAAATGGTAATGGGCTGATCAAAATTAATATCTCCAGAGGTGATATCTAAATATCGCAGCTTCCTTGTAACAAAATGAAATTCACCACCTTGAACCTTGAGTCCTTCTACCGAAACAAAGCCTGGCTTGATTTTAACAGTGTAATTAGAAGATCGTCTCAACCTATCTTTGGGAATAAATTGAAGGTTTCTTGTAGTAATCCATTTAAACCTTCCTTCTGTTTTTGGATAAATCTCAATTGGGATACTTTTTGCCTCCAATTCACCTAATGTTGTTAAAGGTACCATCGGGCGATTAAAAACAATGGTAATTTCTGTATCTTCCGGAGCCTCTGATTTTTCCTTTGGGAACACTGCTATTATCTTTGGGTTTTCAACCACTAAAAAATCAGCTTTGATTGTCCCCCCATCTTGAAGAGTCAATTCTGCCCGGTAATATCGGTTTAACTTAAGGGGTTTATCAGGCTGAAAAAGAAGATGGTTGTCTTGAGAGGCGGCAAGGGCTGAAAAGAATTTATTAAAAAAGGAAAAAAACCTTCCATCCTCAACCCATTTTCCTTTAATTTCTGGGTAGAATTTCAAATTTCTCTTTGCAAAATCTTTATCTATCCCGGGTGGAAGAGAAACTCTTATTGGAGCAGATTGGGATACCTTCTCCGGCACAAGCCGATAGGTTTCTTCATATTCAATTTTTACTGACGGTTTAAAATAGAAAAAGTAAAAAATAATCCCGCCTAAAAAAAGAAGGAAAATGAAAGTAAAAATAAAAAAGAGTGTTCTTCTTTTTTTAAGGTAAGCCATAGAGATAGTTAATTAACATTATGTTATTGTAACAAAAAATTTTTTCTCCAACAATTAGCGCAAATATTTTGCCTTGTTTTGATTGTGCTCAGACAGGGTTTTGCTGAAAATGGTTTTTCCATCTGGAGTTGAGAGATAATACCAATAACTTGATTGCTTTGGATAAATTGCTGCTAAAATGCTTTCCATACCTGGATTTGAAATTGGCCCCAAAGGCAATCCTAAATATTTATAAGTATTATAAGGTGAATCAATTTGCAATTCTTCAAAAGTTATTTTTGTGGTTTTCCTTCCTGTAATATAAGTAATTGTTGCATCTACCTGAAGAGGCATTCCTGCTTTTTGCCTCTTGTATAAAATTCCAGCCACAATCTCTTTGTCTTCCTGTGTTTTCACCTCTTTTTCTAAAAGCGAAGCCATGGTGACAATTTCAAAGATTGTTTTTTTCTGTCTTTTTATTTCTTCTTGCAAATCCGGGGTAAGTTTTTTTGAGAAATTTTTTAAAAACATCTCTATAATCTCCTGACAAGTTGCGGTTTTTTCCACAAAATAAGTATCAGGAAAAAGATATCCCTCAAGGCTCACATTTTTAGGTTTGTCTTTTAAAAAAGGAAATTTATTTGAAAAATCTTGAGGTTGAGGGAGGGTTTTTTCTTTTGAATAATCAACCCCTGGCCAACCTACAATCTCAAAAAACTCTTCTTTTTGACAGAGACCTTGTTCTTCTAAATATTGGGCTATCTCTTTTAAATTCCAACCCTCAAGTATAGTAATTTTAACCATGGGAGTTTTGCCTTTGCTTAAAATATCCAAAATTTCCTGAAGAGTCATTGAAGGAGAAAGAATATATCTACCAGCTTTAAGTTCTTTTTCTTTGCCTCTTAAAATAGTAAAAAATACAAATGAGTATTTATTTTTAATCAATCCCGCCTCCTCCAAATGTTTGGCAATTTCAAAAACACTCTCCCCTTTTTTAACCTCAAATACTTTTTCAGTTTGCTGCTTTGCAACTGGTAGAGAGAGATAAAAAAGTGAGATTGCCCCGAAAATAAAAAAGCAGATAATAAAAATGGTTAGTACTTCAATTTTTTTCATTTTTTTAATTTATTTTTCTATCAAAGGCACAAAAACAAAGCCGGGAAATTCTTGTGATACAAAATCATCTTCTTTTATTTTCTCAAATACCCAAATTGATGTTCCAATAGGGGTTACTATTTTACCTCCTATTTTAAGTTGTTTCTTCCAAGCTTCAGACAATGCTTTTGCCGAGGCAGAACACAAAATTTTATCATACGGTGCTTCTTCTGGATAACCTTCTGTGCCATCGGCGCAAATAAATTTAACTATTCCCTTTTCTATAAAATTATATTTTGCCACATTTCTCTCGCCAAATTCTTTTAACTCTGGAATGATTTCGAGGGCTATAACTTTGCCTTGTAAATTTTTTTGTTTTGAATTTTGAACATTGAGATTTTGATATTGTTTAGAATTTAGAGTTTGAGGTTTAGAATTTCCCTCTTGGCTTACCAAATAAGCCAAGAGAGCTGTTGTCCAACCTGATCCAGAGCCAATATCCAGAATTTTTTCTCCTTCTTTTGGCTCTAATTTTTCTAACATAAAAGCCACCACCAAAGGTTGAGAAATAGTTTGACCATAACCGATTGGAAGCGCCTCATTTAAGGCGGCAAGATGTTTTAAATCTTGAGGCAAAAAATCTTCCCGTTTTATTTTCAAAAAAGCCTCAATAATTTTTGGAGTTTTAAGATACCCACTTTTAATTAATTTTTCAACTAACTGTTTGTTCTGATCAGCTCCCATAAATTTGCAATTTGAAATTTTAAATTTACAATTATTCAAACCTTCTGAGAGCATCGGCAGCTCTTAATTTGGCTGCTGATCTAGCGGGCAGATAGCCCGAAAGACATCCTAAAATAAAAGAAAAGATCAAGCCGAATAAAATGATTCCCCAAGAAAGATAAGCCTTTAAGTATAAAACTGGATGAACCTGGAAATAAGCTTCTATCATCTTGGCAAA
>JAGGTU010000022.1 GCA_021163545.1 bacterium
AAGGTTGAGTCTGGCTATATGCTATTTGTTCTTCATCTGATGTCGAAGATTCTTCTTTACTATATACCAATCTTTCTCCCAAAGAATTTTGAGGAGTTAAAATTAAAGAAAACTCAAAATCGTTTTCGTTGTTGTTTGTATCTACAAATTCTGAGTTTTGAATCTTTCTCTGAAGACTCTCCCCTGTTTTTAAGCCTCCATCTTTTAATTTTGCTTTTAGTTCTGTTGCTAAAATTGGTATGGGTGAATTTGGCTCTCCCCAACCCACTCTATCAAGAATTTCTCCTTCCTTTTTCCTAATAATTACTCCGCCAATTGAGGTAAGTTGGCTGGAGAAATAGGCATCACCCTCAAGCTTTTGGGTTTCTGTTTTTAAATCACCTCCAACAAAAAGAAAGAAGCTCTTTGACGGAATAACATTTCTTTTCCAATCAATTCTTTTTTGGGTCTTTCTGTTTTGAGAATCAATAATTTCTAAAACAAAATTCTCGTCATTTATCTCAACTGGAAAGTCATTTGGATTATAAATTTCTATAAACTCATTTTTTGAGGAATCAAAACCAGCGGCAACTTCTGTAATTAAAAGCGGTTTAGTTTCTTCTGAAACTTCTTTTGATTCTTGCATCTCTTCTTCTTCCCGGGTTGTTTTTGTATTACTTTCGCTGGTTTTTTCTAAATTCTCAATTAAAGAAAGAATCTCTTTTTGAATTTTGAGGTTGTCTTCATTTAAGCTTATAAATTGCTCTTTGAATTCGGAAAATTCGTCTGAAAGAGCCTCTAATTTTTGATTTATTTCATCTTGTATGCTTAAATTTTCTTTTGAAAAATTGGTTGTCGATTGCAAAGAGTTTTTTAAATTTTTAATCTCCTTTTCTATTTCTAATAATTTGGCAGGAATTTCTGTTTCCTGTTTTTCATTTTCTGGTTTTTCTTTAAATTGGGAAATTAACTCCTCAATTTGAGCCTTCTGAAAAAGAAGAGAGGGACTAAATTTTAATAAATAAAAAAGAAGATAACAATTTAGACCAATACTTAGGAACAGAAAAAAGCCTAATATCAAAAAGTATCTTCTCATTACTTTAGTTTAACCGAATCTAAAAATCTTTTAAAAATTTGAGAACATTCATTTTTTTCTGCTTGAGAGGAGATGGCTCTAAAATAAATTATATTTTCTTTATAAGGAATTGAAATCTGAGCCTGCCAAAAACCAAAAGAGATAGCTTCTTCTTTGAGGGCTTCGGCTTTGTCAACTAAAATAATAGAAGAGGTAGATGTTTGGGACGTGGTCTTGAGAGAATTGATTGTTTCTTGGAGAGCATTTAACTGCCCTGTTATTGCTTTCTGAGCATTTATTCCGATTAAGCATCCTTTTTTTAAAATTTGCCCTTCTTCTTCTATAGTTGTGCCTGGGGGTAGTAAAAATAAAGTCTTTGTAGTTGGCTCTTTTTCTGTTTGCCAATCACTCGGTATTTGACATTCTAATCCTAAATTGGCATTGAAAATAGTTTTTCCTTCTTTGTCTTCTTTGATAACAAAGTTTTCTGTCGGCTCAAGGATCATTGTTTCAAAATTAGGGATTTTCTGGGAAACAAGGCTATATGAAAGCGCCAAAAGAATCACAAAGATAAAAAAAGTGGCTCCAAAAAGAAACCAAATTTCTTTTTGCATAGATTATGCTTTTGATTTAATAAGATCTCTTGCCGTCCTAAAAATAATCTCTCCATTTTCTACATCTGCTACTACTCTATCTCCCTCTTTTATTTCTTGAGTTACCATTTTCAGTGCCAGAGGATCTAAAATAAGTTTTTGGATCACTCTTTTAAGAGGTCTTGCTCCTAAGTTAGAATCAAATCCTTTTTCTGCCAAAAGTTCTTTTGTCTTTTTGGTAGTCTTAAGAATTATGCCTTTTCTCAAAAGTCTTTCCTCTACTTTTTTAAGTTCTAATTCTACAATTTCTCTAATTTCTTTTGGCCCCAAATAGTGGAAAATTATAATCTCATCTATTCTATTTAAAAACTCTGGCCTAAATCTTTCTTTTAAGGCCTCTAAAACTTTATCCTTAAGTGACTCTTCTTTTTCTTTTGTCTCGGCAACAAATCCTAAAGGTGCCATCTTTGATACATATTCAGAACCAACATTTGAGGTCATAATAATAATTGTATTTTTAAATGAAACTACCCTTCCTTTTGCATCCGTGAGTCTTCCATCATCTAAAATTTGCAAAAGAATATTAAAAACATCTGGATGAGCCTTCTCTATTTCATCCAAAAGGATAACCGAATATGGTCTTCTTCTTACTTTTTCTGTAAGTTGACCCCCTTCTTCATAGCCTACATAACCGGGGGGAGAGCCGATCATTTTAGACACAGTATGCCTTTCCATATATTCTGACATATCAAGCCTGATTAAAGCTTTTTCGTCATTGAAAAGAAATTCAGCTAAAGCTTTGGCAGTTTCTGTTTTACCAACTCCTGTTGGTCCCAAGAACAAGAAGGAGCCCAAAGGTCTATCTTCTTCGGCAATGCCTGCCCTAGAGCGTCTTATTGCATTGGCAATTGCTTTAATCGCCTCCCTTTGATTCACAATTCGTTTTTGGAGATATTCTTCCATTCTTGCTAATTTTTGAGCCTCGCTTTCCAAAAGCTTTGTCACTGGAATTCCTGTCCATTTGGAAACTATTTTTGCAATATCTTCATCGGTAACTTCCTCTTTTAAAAGTTTGTGTTTCTTTCTAAATTTCACCAATTCCTTTTCTTTCCTCTTGATTTCTTTTAAAACCTCGGGGATTCTTCCATATTTAATCTCGGCTACCTTTTCTAAATTACCTTCTCTTTGGGCAACCTCGGCTTCAAAATTCAACCTATCAGCCTCTTTCTCTAAATTGCTAATTTCTTCAACTAACTTTTTCTCTGTTTGCCATTTTAACTCTAAATCCTTCAATTTTTCGTTTAAATCGGCAAGTGATCTTTCTATGGCATTAATTCTTCGTTTATTTGTCTGTCCCTTTTCTTTTTTCAAGGCTTCCTTTTCTATTTCCAACTTCTGGATTTCTTTTTTTAACTCTTCAATTTCAATTGGCTCTGATTCTATTTCAAGCCTTAATGAAGAAGCTGCCTCATCAATTAAGTCAATTGCTTTATCTGGTAGAAATCTGTCGGTAATATAACGGGCAGAAAGTTCGGCTGCTGCAACCAGGGCTGAATCCGAAATTTTCACTCCATGGTGAAGCTCATATTTTTCTTTAATTCCTCTCAAAATTGCGATTGTGTCTTCAATAGAAGGCTCTTGTACATAGATTGGCATAAACCTTCTCTCTAAAGCCGGGTCTTTCTCGATGTATTTTTGATATTCTTTCAAGGTTGTCGCTCCAATAACTCTTATTTCTCCTCTTGCTAAAGCGGGTTTTAAAAGATTAGAAGCATCTACAGCCCCCTCAGCTGCTCCGGCTCCAACAACTGTGTGAAGTTCGTCAATAAAAAGAATATATCGTCCTTTTGATTTTTCTAATTCTTTCAAAAGCGCTTTTAATCTTTGTTCAAATTCTCCTCTATATTTTGTGCCGGCAATTAGAAGGCCTAGGTCTAGGGCTAAAATTTCTTTGTATTTTAAGCTTTCTGGTACATCTTGTTTGACAATCCTTTGAGCCAAACCCTCAACAATTGCTGTTTTTCCTACTCCTGCTTCTCCAATTAAAACAGGGTTGTTCTTTGTTCTTCTTGATAAAACCTGAATTACCCGTCTTATTTCATTCTCTCTTCCTATAATTGGATCAAGTTTGCCCTCCCTTGCAAGCTTAGTTAAGTTTTTGCAATATCTCTCAATTACTTGATATTTTGCCTCTGGGTTTGGATCGGTAATCTTTTCATCTCCTCTGATTTCTTTTAAAACCCTTAAAACATTATCATAAGTAAGACCTTGTTCTTGATAATTCTCCAAAATAGGCTTTACTTCTGTTGGAACATTGAAGAAAGCCAAAAACAAATGCTCACAGGAGATATACTCATCCTGCATCTTGAGCGCCTCTTCTTTTGCTTTCTCTAAAATTCTTGCTAAATCTTGGGTAATGTAAAATTGCACGGAGGAGAAAACATTTTCTCTTGGTGGGAATCGCCTGAGCGCGCTTGAAATTTTGTTTTTTATTTGAGAGGTATCAATTTGCAATTTCCTTAAAAGGGTTGAAATAACAGTCCCTTCTTGCTCAAGTAACACATAAAAAAGATGCAAGGCATCTACTTGCTGTTGTCCCATCTTTCTTGCCATATCTTGAGCCTTCATTATTGCCTCTTGTGCTTTTTGGGTAAATTCTCCACCAGGTGGTGTAAACATGGTAGGTAGTTGAACAATTAAGTGGTTGAGTGTTTTGATAACTTAATAACTCGATAACTTAATAACTGGGTCACTCTCTATTAGAATACAATATATTTACTCTTCTGTCAATTTTATTCTGATCGCTCCCCTAACACTACTTTAACTGTTTTCTTTTCCTTACCTCTTAAAACTTTTAAAGTGACCTCATCCCCTGGATTATATTTAAGAATAATCTTGGAAAGAGAATTATGAAGAGTAACTTTTTCCCCTCCAAACTCAAGAATGATATCATCCCGCTTTAGGCCCGCTTTTTGTGCTGGTGTACCTGGAATAACTGCTTGCTCTGTTTCGTTTCCCTCTGCATCTCTGCCAACCCAAGCTCCGTAATTAACTGGGAGATTAAATCTTTCCTGTAGCTCGTCTGTCACTAAAGTATAATAGACCCCCAAAAAGGGATAGACAATTTTACCTGTTTTTTTCACCTGCTCTATTGCTTTTTTTGCTCTATTAATTGGAATTGCAAAACCTATATTCTCTCCAGAATAAGCTCTGGCAACATTAATTCCAATTACCTC
>JAGGTU010000016.1 GCA_021163545.1 bacterium
AATCCACTATTTTGACAATGTCCTCGCTTGGTAAATTTACAAAAGGTGAAGATAGAATTCTAAAAACTGCAGGACTTTCATGATAGTTGTCGAGAAGCTTAAAATAGGAAATTACATCTAAAATAACCGGTTGAGAGTATAACCCTTTTGAGGCAAGAAATTGATAAGGGAGATTTCTTCTTTCTAATTCGTTTTCAAAAGGCTTGGCAGCGTCATTTGAGCGAACCAAAATTGCAAAATCAGAAAGAGATTGAGCCTTACCTTCCTCAAGCAGTTGCTCTATTTTATCAACCACTCCCCTCACTTCTTCTTCTAAAGAAGTAAAATGGAGATATTCAATAAGACCTGCCTCATTAGTTTGGGCAAGCAATCTTTTTGAGATCTTTTTGAATGTTCTTAGATTAATACCTTTTTTCTCTGCTTCCTCTAACAACTCTTTATCTTGGTTAAGCTGATATTCTAATCTATTGGGGTTGTTTAGTTGAATAAATTTATATGCAAGATCTAAGATATTTTGGCATGAGCGATAATTTTTTACCAAAATTACCTCTTTTGCTTCAGGGAAGTCTTCCTTAAAGCGGATAACATTATTGAAGGACGCTCCTCTCCATCTATAAATAGCCTGATCATCGTCTCCGGTGACGGTAATATTGCGTCTTGGGTGGGCAAGGAGTTTTACCAACTCGTATTGAGCCCAGTTTGTGTCTTGGAACTCGTCAACCAAAATATATTTAAACTGATCTCTGTATTGTTGGAGAATTTTTGGGCGAGTTTTGAAAAGTTTCAAGCAATAATTAATGAGATCACCAAAATCTAGAGAGTTATTATCTAAAAGAATCTTCTGATACATTTGATAAGCCTGGGCCACTTCTTTGATTCGTTCCAATTCTGATTTATCTTCTTCTGAAATATTTGTTTGTCTTGAAAGCTTTGAATAGTAATTTAGATAATCCTCTGGATAGATGCCTTGATCTTTGCATCGGGCAAAATGTTCAATTAAAGCATGAATAAACTTGGTAGGGTTACCCAAGGGTTGATAATATTTAAGGTTGAATTTATCTAAATTCTTTCTTACAAGAAGCCAGGCTGTGGTTTGATCTAAAACTTTAAAATTTGTTGGGATGCCTATGTCTAATCCATGCTCTCTTAGAATTCTTTGACAAAATGAATGAAAGGTTGAAATCCAAAGATCTAAATAACCATAAGGTAAAAGCTTATCTACTCTTTCTTCCATCTCCTGAGCGGCTTTATCTGTAAATGTAACGGCTAAAATTTCGTTAGGTTTGGCAAGATTTCGGTCAATTAGATAAGCAAGACGTCGAGTTATAACCGTAGTTTTTCCCGTGCCAGCTCCTGCCACAATTAAAAGCGGTCCTTCTTTATGAGTAACGGCTGCAACTTGTTCTTCATTTAAATCTTTTAGATATTTCGAGGTCATATTCTTAGTTTAAAATAAATTATCCTCTCTCGATAGTCAAACTACTTATCATTTATCTATAATACGGATATGAAAGGAATACCAGTTTTTCCCATTTTGTGTAAAGTGTTACTTTACACAAAATTTAAAAAATTTAAAAAATTTTTAAATTTTTAAAAACCTCCCTCTTAAGCAAGTAATATCAATACTTCCCACCACCCTCTTGTGTAAAGTGACACTTTACACATATTTAAATGTTTTAGGTGTTTTTAAGTATTATTTTAAAGCGTTGTAATAACATTGCCATGGCTTTCTTATTACAACGCTTTGAGTGTAACTAATATTGCGAGGTTGATTTTTGCACCAATTCAATATAAAAAGAGCGAGGTTCAACCTCGCTCTTTTTAACATCGGTCTTCTTAATTTGCCAGTTAGGGATTGCCAAGTCGGGCTTCTATGTACCTGATAGCTTCTTCTACCGTCGTAATTTTTTCTGCCTCTTCGTCGGGAATTTCTATTTCGAACTCCTCTTCAAAAACCATGACCAGCTCGACAAGATCCAAGGAGTCTGCGCCGAGATCCTCAACAAAATGATGTTCTTTTTCAATTTCATCCGGTTGTACCATAAGTTGCTGGGCAATCACCTTCTTTACTCGTTCTTCTATCTGATTTGACATCCTTATCACCTCCTTTTTTTGGGGTAATTTAAAGCCGCTTTTTTAATTTAATGCTTCTATAACGCATTGTCAATTCCTTGTCTGTTAGTAAGGTTTCCACAAGATATGATAAAATAAAAAAATATGAAAGGAATTGCAGTATTTTACAAGCCAAAAGGATGGAGTTCTTATGATTTAATTCGGTTTTTAAAGAAAGAGTTAAAAGAGAAAAAAATTGGACATGGTGGCACTTTAGATCCCCAGGCAGAGGGGGTTTTAATTATTGGAATTAAAAAAGAAGGCACAAAAAAATTAAGCGAATTTTTAAAAGGCAAAGAAAAAGAGTATATTGCAACAATTGTTTTGGGCGCAAAATCTAGCACTTATGATAAAGAGGGCGAAATTACTTATTTGAAAGTAGAAGAATGGCCCAGTCAAGAAAAAATACAGGAAGCTTTAGATAAATTTAAAGGAGAAACCTTACAGACTCCCCCACCATATTCGGCAATAAAAATTTCTGGCAAACCAGCATATAAATTAGCAAGGGAAGGAAAAAAAATAGAACTAAAACCAAGAAGAGTATTTCTAAAAGATATCTCGCTTTTCAATTATAGCCCTCCAACACTCAAAGAAACTGGAATGTTGGCGGAAATAAAAGTTAAATTGAAAGTAGGGTCTGGTTTTTATGTGAGAAGTTTTGTTAATGATTTAGGAGAAGAGTTAAATACAGGGGCTTTTTTAAAAGAGTTAATTAGAACCAAAGTAGGAGAATTTTCAATTGAAGAAGCAATTACTCCCGATGACTTTAAAAGAGGTAATTTAGAGCTTTATTTTAAGGCATATGGTTGGGTTCAAGGGGTTGGTTTTAGGTTTTTCTGCCAAAAATGGGCAAGTTTGTTGGGAATATCAGGAAAAGCCGAAAACTTAAAAGACGGGGGTATAGAAATTATTGGACAAGGAAATGAGAAGAATCTGCAAGAATTTTTAGATAAAATTTTAGAAGGACCTCCTGCAGCTAAGGTTGAAAAGGCTTTTTATTATTTTAGAAAACCTCAAACCCCCTATTTGGGCTTTGAAATTTACTAATGAACTCTGTGTTTTGGTTTTTGGTTCTTGAGATTTATTTGGTTCTTGAAATTTGGTTCTTGGTTCTTTTGCTAAAGTTTTCCCATCTCAATTTTTTCTCTTATTTTTTCAAGTTGGGTTTCTAAAAAATAAAGGTTATGAATTGTAAGTAATCTTCCGGCTAATTGTTCTTTGGCTTTAAATAAAAAGTTAAGTTGGGCAATTGAGTAATTCTGGCAGGTAAAACATTTGCAGTCTTTTTCAATAGGCTCAAAATTGCTTTTATATTGATTCTTCAATATATTGAAATACCCTTTGAAAGTTAAAGCAGTGCCGTGTCTGGCAATTCTAGTAGGCAAGGCACAATCAAAAAGATCTATTCCAAGTTTGATAATCTTTTCCAAAACTTCTAAGTCTCCAATTCCCAAAAGATGATGGGGTCTTTGCCAATCGATGTATCTATTCACAAAGGAGATAGTTTTATACATGTCATTCTTGCTTTTACCTAAAGCTCCTCCAATGGCAATTCCAAAAACAGGTAAATTGTTTACAAATTGAGTTGAAGTTTTTCTTAATTCTTTATAAATACCTCCTTGAATGATGCCAAAAACCTGTTGAGTTGGAGGAATTTTTATTCTTAAAAATCTCTCAAACCACCAGTGACTTAACTCCATCTCTTTTTTTGCGGTTTTGAGATCATCCAAGGGTGAACCGCAGATATCTAAAAGATAAATAAAATCAGCACCTAATTTAATTTGAGTTTGGGCCGAAAGTTCAGGAGTGAGATATATTTCTCTCCCATCACGTGGAGATCTGAACAAGATTCCTTTTTGGGTAATTCTTTTGACCAATTTACCACCTTCTTTCTTTTTTTGAATATTGTTTTCTGGAAAAATAGAGCCAATTTTCCCCAAACCCAATTCTGCCCCTTTGCCTAAACTGAATATCTGAAATCCTCCGGAATCAGTAAAAATTGGCTTCTGAAACTTAAAAAACTTATGAAGACCGCCAAACTTCTTTACCTCCTCTGCCCTATTTAGGTCTAAAAAATGGAAGGTGTTTACAATCTGGCATTGGGTTTTTGTTAATTCTAAATCTCTAAAATCAAGTCCTCCTTTTATTACTCCTAAAGTTGCCACAGGTATAAAAGCAGGAGTAATAATTTTACCATGAGGGGTTTTAATCTCTCCAATACGAGCCTTGCTTTTTTTTGATTGTTTTAGAATTTTAAATTGAAACATTTTATTTAAGATTCTTAATTCTTACTCCAATTAACCGAATGAGTTTCTTTTTGGGGTTTTTGCGCTTATCCAAAAATGGCAGGAGCATGTTCATTCCTTTTGAAAGAAGTGCTTTTTTAGATGTTAAAGGTACAGGGAAGCTTTTCTCATGGCTTTTTGTTTCAAAATCAAAGAAGCGAACGGTTATTACTATAGTCTTAAAGCTTGTAAAACCATTTTCTTTGAACTCATAAAAAGTTTTATTAACCAATTTCTGAAATTCTTCAAAAATTATTTTAGGGTTGAGGGTATCTTTTAAAAAAGTAATCTGGGCCCCAATTGATTTAATTTCTCTTTTTTCAATAATAGGCGTTGGATCTATCCCCCTTGCCTTTTTATAAAGTTCTTCTCCAAATTTCCCAAAAAGTTTTTTTAATTGACTTTCAGATAGTTTTTTAAGATCTTTAATTGTTCTTATCTTTAACTTGACCAAAACCTCTTCGGTTTTGGGACCAACTCCTGGCAGTATTCTTGCCGGCAAAGGATTAAGAATCCTAGATACCTCTTTTGGTCGAACCACTTTCAGGCCATCTGGCTTGTCTAGCTGAGAGGCTATTTTTGCAATTAGTTTATTGGGACCAATGCCAACTGAGCAGGTTAGTTTTTCTTTTTGTTTTATTTCTTCTTTTATCTTTTTACATAAGTTTTGAGCCTCTTTATAATTTTTTGCAAAACTTAAATCTAAATAAAATTCATCAATGCTTGCTTTCTCTATTCTTGTTGGATAGTTTCTCAAAATTTTTTCTATCTTGTCGGAGACCCTCTTATATTTTTCGATATCCGGCTGGATAAAAATACATTCTTTTTGTCCCTGTTTTTGAGCCTCTTTTGCGAGTTGCCAGGCCTGTGAAATAGGCATGGCAGAATAGATACCAAATTTTCTTGCTAAATAATTTGCAGTTGAAACCACTCCCCTACCTTTTCCGTTTTTGGGATCTGCACCAACAACCAAAGGTTTGCCTTTGAAATGAGGATTGTCTCGTTCTTCAATCATGGCAAAAAAAGCATCCATATCAATGTGGGCAATAATCCTCATAGTTTTTGAAATTTTTTCTTCTCAAGTTCTCGCACTCTTTTTTCGTCTAAGCCAAAGTGATGAGCTATTTCATGCCATACCACCTTTTTAACAAGGTTTTTTATTTCTATTGAGTTTTTGGCGCTGTTTTCAATTGGTTTTTTAAATAAAGTAATTTTATCAGGAAGAACATTGGCATAATGAGAACCACGCTTGGTTTTGGGTATGCCTTGATATAAGCCAAAAAGTGAATACTTATTTGGAAGTTTAAGCTTTTTAATAATATCTTCACTTGGCCAATCTTCAATTACAATATCAACATTTTCAAGCAGTTTTCTAATATGAGGGGGTAGCTGTTCTACTCCTTGTTTTACTAATTCTTCAAATTCTTTGTATGTCATTATTTTATCCTATATTGATTTTTACCTTGTTGCAATAAACCCTCCCCACCTATCTCCTCTCCCTCCCCGTGCCAAGGGGGAGGAGGAAGATTAAAAAGATGGGTGAGGGATAAAAAAAGATATGGTTTATCTTGTTGACAAAAATCAAAATTGATTGTAAAAATTAACAGATCCTTAATTTCTGCATATGGAGGTGAGAGGTGATGGCACAGAAAGAGATGACTCCAAAGGAAAAGAGAATCTGGAGAGTAATTTTTCTAATAGGTATTTTAATAACCTTGGCGCTTATAGGTCTTGTTAGGACTTTAGATGCGATCAAGGCGCTTGTAGACGAATATTGTATTGATGTAGCCCGACTTCCTGTTAAAGAGACGCCTGCAAAATATGGATTAGAATATCAGGAAATCGATGTGGAAGTGGAACCTGGAATACGGCTTAAAACATGGTATATACCCTCTCAACTTGCTGAACCTCTGGTCATCTTGGTGCCAGGGTATGAGGGTACAAGAGAAACTCTTCTTCCTGGAATTCAATTTTTCCATGAGGTCGGCTACTCTACTTTAGCAATAGATCCTCGAGGACAAGGAGAGAGCGATGGCGAATCTATATGCGGGTCTTATCTTGCCTCTGACTTGGGAAAGATTGTGCAGTTTTTCAACCAAAAAGGTGTTTCCAAATTTGTCCTGTTTGGAGTTTCTCTTGGGGCAGTTGGCTCTATCATCGCCGGCGCTCAGAACGAAGAAGTCGTGGGCGTGATTGCAGATAGCGCTTTTGCCAATTTACGTCAAGGACTGAGACATTCTCCTTCTTGCCAGGCTAGCATTTTGTTTGATAATTCTCTCTTGTATAAGCTCTTTCAAGCCTTTGTACCTATATATATCCACAACGCCTTTGCTGAATTTATTGATCCCACCAAAGCCACCGATGCTCTTTCACATGTCAAAGATGTCCGAAATATCCTGCTTATACATGGAAAAAACGACACAGTAATTCCTGTTGAAAATGCATATCTCCTTTTTGAAAAAGCACAAAAAACACCAGGGATAAAGGAGTTATGGATATATGAAGGAGATCATGCGGAAGGTTTCATGAAGCATCCAACAGAATATAAAAGAAAAGTGTTGGGGTTTATAAAACGGATCACGGAGGGCTAGTCCCTCCTTTTTTCTTTGAATTTTTTGTTTTAAAATAAAAATATGCTTTGGTGGGTAGTAATTATAATTGTTTTCGTTTGGGGGGTATTTCTTTTTTTATTTTTAAAGATCAACAAAATCTTAAATCTATATCTGTATCCCCCAAGAATACTAAATAAAAAGTCACCTAAAGACTTTGGTTTGGAATTTGAAGAATTTAATGTCCAAATAAACCAAGCGAAAATCGCTGCTTGGTTTTTTGAAGGAAAAAGTGAGATCACTCTTATTTTTGTACCTGGCTTTGTTACAAATCGCTCTATTATATTAGAAAAGGTCTGGCCCTTATTAAAAAAACGGGAGTTTAATGCGGTTATTTTTGATCCAAGGGGTCAGGGTGACAGCGAAGGGAAATTTTTAATGGGTGCCTTTATGAATGAGGATGTCTCTGCAATTATAGATTGGCTAAAAAAGAATAAAGGATTGAAAAAATTTGTTCTTTTTGGAACCTCTCTTGGGGCTACTATTGCTCTTATTGTTGCAAGCAAAAGAAAAGATGTAATCGCAACAGTTGCAGATAGTCCTTTTATGAATATCTCTAAAATTTCATCTAAAGAAGTTTTCCGAACATTTCCATCTTTGGCAAAAATTTTTCTTCCATTTGCCCGAGCGGTTCTTTTTTTAAAATTTAAACGAGATCTTTTTAGGAAACTCGATGTTTTTTCTGTAATAGAGAATGTATCTCATGTCTTTTTTATTCATGGCAAAAATGATAAGGTTATAAATTATAAACATTCCTTAACTTTATACAAAAGAACCAAAGAACCCAAGGAAATTTGGATTACAGAGGCTGATCATTGTGAATCATTTACTCTATATCCAAAAGAGTACTTTGAAAGAGTATTAGAATTTATAAAATCACAAAATTACTGAAGATATTTTCTATATCCCAAGTAAGTTAATATAGGCACAAGAGCAAAGGTAATATAGGAAAGATATCCACTATAAATAAGAAACACATTTAACAAAGAGGCACCGGCGTAGATTATTATAGAAAAAAAGATATTGAGTGAGGAAAGGTCCTTTAATGAGAAGACCCCTTTTTTAATGTTAAAGAGCATCAATCCCATTGCTACCGTAAGAAATAAAAAATCTAAAACCCCTATTAAGAATCCAAAAGTAGGGAGACCTGAAACAACGGCGTAGTAATCTTGAAGAGCAGGTCTGTAAATAATATCCGAAGCAATCAGGCAATAAAATGTAAAAGAAAACCAACCTATTCCAAAGAGAATATCTAAGATGAAGTTTATCCGCTTATTTGAGGTAAAATATGATAGGAGAACGGGCAAAAAGCAATAAAGATGCAAAAAAATAAAAATACCTGCTGTAGTTAGGAAAAATTTCCCTACCTCAAAAGAGAGATGATGAATTGTCATGATCGCTAAATAATTAAAAAACCACCACAAAGAGCCAAAAAGCCACAAGGAAAAAATTAAGCGTTCTCTAAAAGAGATATTATTCATTTTTCTTTTCTGCCAGGCTTTAAAAATTATCCAGGCGGCGCTAAAACAACAAAAGGCAGCCCAAATCTGAGTCCACCCTCCTTTAAAAATTGTTTCATAAATGATTTGTTTTAGAGCACCCTCCATAAATTAGATAATAAAATAAATTACATCGCCATCTTGAACTACATAATCCTTTCCTGCTATATTAATTAACCCTTTCTCTTTTGCTTTCTGCCAGGAACCGGCTTCAATTAATTTATCCCATTGAATTACCTCACATCTTATAAACTTTTCTTCAAAATCGCTATGAATTTTCCCACCTGCTTGAGGGGCTTTTGTGCCTTTTTTGATTTCCCAAGCTCTAATTTCATTTTCGTTCATCGTAAAAAAGATAATCAAGTCTAATAATTGATAAGCTTTTTTAATCACCTGGCTAATTTTTGATTTAAGACCCAGCTCTTGAATTTCTGCTTTGGGCATTTCTCCTAATTCTTCCTCAAGCTTTACATCTAAAACAACATGATTTTTATCTGCTAGCTCTTTTGGAATTGTAAAATTGCCTCCTTTTACATTATAAACATATAAAATTGGTTTTGCGGTTAATAGAAAAAGGTCTTTTATTATGGCTTTTTCTTTTTCTTCTAACTTGAGATCAATCATCTTTTTTCCTTCTCCCAGTGACTCTTTTAACCTTAAAAGAAGCTGATATTCTTTCTCTACTTCTTTATCTTGGCTCTTTATTTGTTTTGAAAGTTTATTCAATCTTTTCTCTATGGTTTCTAAATCTTTGGCTATGAGTTCTCTTTCTAAAATTTCAATATCTCTTTGTGGGTTTATATCTTGTTCCACATGAGCAACATCTTCCTTTTCAAAAAATCTAACAACTTCTAAAATTGCATCAACCTCTCTTATATGAGCCAAAAATTGGTTTCCCAGCCCCTGCCCTTTATGGGCGTCTTTAACTAAGCCGGCAATATCAACAAATTCAATTACTGGAGGAATGACTTTAGGCCGAGGAAAAGCTTTTGCCAAAGCATTGAGCCTTTCATCTGGTACCTCAACTACGCCAATATTGGGATCAATTGTACAAAAGGGATAATTAGAAATATCTACCTTCTTTTTTGTTAAAGCCTTAAAAAGAGTTGACTTGCCAACATTTGGCAGACCGACTATTCCAATTTTTAACATAAAAGAAGTTACTAATAGCTTTAATAATTATATCAGCAATTTATTTTAAAAGAAAGCTAAAATTGTCATCTTGAGGATTTTCTGTTAAAAAGAAACAGGAGGTGAAGAAATTGTCAAGAAAAATACCTAAGCAGCACGTAAGAAGATGTCGGTGGTGTGGATATAAAACACACAGAAAATATTGGCAAAGCGACAAATGTCCTCTCTGTGGGCGAGCCGCGGGATATGTAGAAAGTACTCATGGTGCCCTCTCGGAAGAAGAGATGAAGGAAATAAAAGAGAAAATGCGGCTGGAACAAGAAAAAACTCGCTCTTTATCTTCGGCTCAACGGGGTTGCTGAAAAAGTAACCCCGTTATTTTATTAAAATTAAGAGATTATTGTTAAAAAATTTAATAATCCCTGATTTTGCAAAAATACGTTTCTTAAATTTTGGGGTTTGTATTTTTATTTTCCCTTCTTTTAATAAAGCAAAAATTGGTGCGTGATTTTCTAAAATCTCAATTTGTCCTTCTTTTGTCGGTAGAAGGGCGGATTTAATCTCACCCTCAAAATATACTCTTTCTTTTGATAAAATTCTTGCCTTCATTTTGGAAGTCGGCCAATCATATATAGATTATTTGGATCTTCTTCATCAAACTCTCCATTTAAAATTCTCTCACACCCCTCTAGTGTTTTTTCAAGTGGTACATAGACCCCTTCTTTGAATGAAAATTCACTTGTTACAAAAAGTGGTTGGGTTAAGAATCTTCTTAATCTCTCAGCTCTCTTGGCAACTTTTTTGTCCTCCTCGGATAATTCCTCAATACCTAATATCGAAATAAGATGTTGAAGGTCTTTATATTTTTGAAGATAGCCCTTAACTTCATTTGCTATTTTATAATGCCTCTCTCCAACAATTTCCTTATCTAAAGCTAATGAGGTGGACGATAAAATATCAACTGCCGGATAAAACCCCTTGGCTGCCTCTTCTCTTGATAGAATAATTATTGAATCCAAATGAGGGAAAGTAGAGACAATTGCCGGATCGGTAAAATCATCCGCTGGCACATATACCGCCTGGAAAGAAGTAATTGTTCCTTTATCAGTAGAAGAGATTCTATCTTCAATTTCTGCGATATCTGAATAAATTGTTGCCTGATATCCCATTTCCGAAGGTATCCTTCCAAGCATTGAAGCTCTTTCCATGCCAGCCATTAAAAATCGATAGATATTATCAACAAAAAACATTACCTCGTTTCCTTTATCTCTTAAAATCTCTGCGGTTTTTATAGCTACATGAGCACATCTAAATCGCTCCCCCGGACTTCTTCCCATCTCTCCTAAGATTAAAATTGTTTTTGCTAAAGTCCCGGTATTTTTCAACTGGTCATATAGTTCTTTTGCTTCTCTGGTTCTTTCCCCTACTCCACCAAAGACTGCCACAGCCTTTGTCTTTCTTTTTATTACGGTATTGTGCAAAAGCTCAGTTAAAAGAACTGTCTTACCAACGCCGGCTCCGCCAAACAATCCTACTTTTCCTCCTCTCAACACAGGTGCTATAAGATCGATAATTTTTATTCCGGTCTCTAAAATTTGATGTGTTTTGGAACTTGTTTTTGTGCCTTTTGAAAATTGAAACACAGATTCAACCTCTTTTATCTTTCCCTTCTTTTCATCTAAAGGATTCAAAAAAACATCCATTACTCTTCCCAGAAACTTCTGTGGGTTTTTGGGAGCCGTAAGTGTTTTTTTAAGATTCTTACATCTCTCTCCTCTTTGAATGTTTTGGGTTAAACCTAAGGCAAAACATTTGCAGACATTTTCTGATTCATGTTCTTCTACTTCAAGCACCACCTTTGTTTCTTCGGTTAGAATTAAATTACCAATAGGCGGAAGATCGTTTTCAAATTTAACTTTAACAATGGATCCTGAAACAGATATGACTTTTCCAAATTCTTGAGTCATATTTTAGGCTTTAGTGATAATGTCTGGAAGAATACAAATCTGTTAAATTTTTGGTTATTTCCCTTTTTCTCATTTTAAAACCTAAAAGTTGGAGGTTTTTGACTATATTTTTTATTCTTTCCTCTGCTCTTTCCATCGTGATTGTTCTGGCCCAAAACTCACAGAATTTAGTTTCAAAAAATTTCTCAGTGATAGATACTTCTAAATAATCATCTATCAAAAATTGTAATATTGCTTCTTTGTTTGGCTCCCAAAAGACATACCCTTTGTAAGGTTTTTGTTCTTCCAAAATATCCTTTTCCAAAGGAAGATATTTTTCCATCTTCGGCACAAAAAGATTTAAATTTCTAAATTCTGGATAAATGATATAAATTTTCCCTACTTTTCCTTTCAAAAAACTTGGAATCAAATAATTCTTTACCAGCGAAGATAAATCAACTGGTTCTTTAATTGCTAAATCATATTTTATCTTCATTTGTTCAGCAATTTTCTTGCCAAAGTTTCCCAAGATATAAATTATATCGTCTTCGTGGCTGATTTCAGACAGAAAATAAAATAGCTCAAAAAAGAGCCCTCCAGAATGTTTTTTGTTTGAGCTTATAACCAAAAACATTCTTCTTTCAGATTTTGTTTCAAAAAAAGGAGAGGAAAAATCATCTTTTTCAATAGATGCCAAAATTTCCAAAAGTGATTCTCTATAAAGCCGAAGGTTTCTCCATTTTTTCTTTAAAAAATGAAGTTGGCTTGAGGAAATTTTCTCGATTGCCTTTATAGTAGTTTTCAGGTCTTGCAGTTGGTCAATTTTAGTTTTTATTTTTATGAACTCTTTGGCCATAAATCGCTTAAGGTTTTAAATTCCTTTAAGGCTGAGGTAAGTAGCATTTTAACTTCTTCTGTAAACCCCTCTTTATATATTTCCTTTTGTAAATCAGGGTATACCCCTTCAATAAATTTTAAGAATTCCTTCTCAAAAGTTTTGGCCTTATCTTCTGGCAGATCGTCTAATTTGCCATTTAAAATAAGCCAATAAAGAATGGCTTGAGATGCGGTATTTAAAGGCGAATGTTTTTCTTGCTTAAATATTTCCAGTAAGATATTTCCTCTTTTTAAATTTTTTTTAGACTCTTCAGAAAGCTCGGTCTCAAGTTGAATAAGCTTTTCAAGTTCTCGATGCTGGGCTAAGATAAGCTTTAAACCTTTGGTTACCTGTTTTAGACACTCTCTTTGTGCTAAAGCTCCAACTCTTGACACCGAAAGCCCAATATTAATTGCAGGCTTTATTCCCTTCTGAAAAAGAGCATTTTCTAAATAAAGTTGACCATCTGTAATAGATATTAGATTGGTTGGAATATACTCGGTAATATCTCCTTCCCTTGTCTCACAAATTGGAATAGCAGTAATTGAGCCTTTATCTTTTATATTTGTTGCTCTTTCAAGAAGCCTTGCATGAAGATAAAAAATATCTGCCGGGTACGCTTCTCTACCTGGGGGCATACCCATACTTAAGGCAATCTCTCTCCACACCCAAGCATGTTTGGTCAAATCATCAAAAATAATCAATACATCTTGGCCTTTGTGTGCAAAATATTCCGCTAAGGTCATTGCAGAATATGGGGCTAAAAATTGAAGAATCGCTGGATCTGAGGCAAAGGCGGCTACAATGATTGAAGATTTGATTTTTCCAGAGGTCTTTAAAAGTTGTTCTATTAAAGAGAGTTCCGACTTTTTCTGGCCAATAATTGTATAAATAGAAATAACATCTTCTTGGTTTAAGACCATATCAATGCCAATAGTTGTCTTTCCTGTTTTTTTATCTCCCAATATCAACTCTCTCTGCCCCCTTCCGATGGGAAATAAGGCGTCAATTATTTTTACGCCTGTCTCAAGCGGTTTTCTTATTAATTCTCTTTGGTATATTTCTGGAGGGAAAGATTCTATTTCTCTTTTTTCTTTAGTTTTAATAAAAGTTTGGCTTTCTAAATCTTTGCCCAGGGGGTTTATAATTTTCCCCAAAAATTCATCTCCCACAGGAATTTTAAATATCTCTTTCTTTCTTTGGGCAATCATTCCCGGTTTTATATCTTTGGGATGCTCAAAAGAAAAAGCATATACAAATTCTTCATCAAATTTAAAGACCAAAAATTCTTGCTTGCCAATCTCAATAACCTCCCACACTTTTACAGAGGGCAAACCTTGTAATTTAATTAAAGGTGGCTTTACCTCAACCACCTCTCCGATTTCTTCGATTAGAATATCTGAGGATTTTTTCATAAGTTTTGGACAGTTTCTTCAATTTTTCTTTTTATGCTTATGTCGATCAGGTAACCATCGATTAAAATTTGAATACCTCCAATCAAAGAGCTATCTACTTTCTCCTCAATTTTGCCCGGCAATTTAACTTTTTTGGAAATTAAATCTATAAGCCTTTTCCTTTCTCTTTCTTTTAAGGGAAATGCAGAAATTATTTTTAATTTTTCTTTAGGTTGAATTTTGGTTAAATCTAATTTTTCTAATTCTTCTAAAGTGTTCTCAAAATATTTTTGATGAATCTGGTAGGTTATATCCTCTTTTAAAATCTTCAAAATAGCCTTTTTGGCTAACAGCGCCGCTTCTCTCTCTTCTTCTTTTTTTATTTTTTTGAGCCGATCTTGTATTTTCTTTCCTGTCTCCTCCATTAAGGTTCTTATCTCACGCTCTGTTTTTTCTAACATCTTTTCTCTTTCCTCTTGCGAAATCTTTTTGGCCTCTTCTAAAATTTTTCTTGCCCTCTCTTTTGTTTTCTGAATTATTTCTTCTTTCCTTTTGATTAGTTCTTCTTCTCTTTTTTGCAACAACTTTTCCTTTTCTTCCAACTGTTTTATCTTTTCTGTTCTCTCTTTTAGTTTTTTTAATACAGGCCTGTAAAGAATTCTATTTAAAATTATCAAAAGCAGCACAAAATTTAAAATTTGAGCCAAAATAAGCTTTATGTCTATGCCAATTTTCCCTAAAAACATAATTAAATCGTTCTCTAAGATACTCCTCCGGGCCCTTAATTGGTAACTTAGGCGCTATTCTTTAGAGGAATATCTTAGAAATAATTTATTAAACAAATTTTAAAATAAGGGCTACCACCAAAGCATAAATGGCTATTGCTTCGGCAAAAGCAATAGAGACTATTGCTGTGGTTTGAATGGAGCCTGCGGCCTCGGGGTTTCTGGAAATTCCCTTGCAGGCAGACATGCCAATTAGACCAACGGCAATTCCTGGGGCTATGGTTCCAAGCCCTATTGCGATTGCGGCTGCTAATGTTGTAATATCCATAATTTTAATCTTAATTCCTATAATTTATTTTAATGCAGTTTTGGTAAAAACCAAAGAAAGGGTAGCAAAAATAAATGCTTGAATTACACCTACAAAAATTTCCAAGAAAATAAAGGGCAAGGGCAAAAAATAAGGTAAAAAGAAGACAGCAATCAACAAAAGCACCTCTCCGGCAAGTATATTTCCAAAAAGTCGCAAAGATAGAGAAAGAATTTTGGTGATATCTGACAATAACTCAAAAAGACCAAGAATAAGCTTTAAGGGGTTGGTAAAGTTGAAAAACCTTTTTAAATATTTTTTAAATCCAAGGGTTGTTGCTCCAAAATATTGAATTGACGCTACAGCAATTAACGCTAAGGCTAGGGTTGCATTTAAATCGGAATTAGGGCTCCTTAGTAAAGGAATTTTTATATCCCCTTTTTGGATATAAAAAGCGCCTAAAAACCCAGGCAAAAGCCCCAAAAGATTTTCAAAAACAATAAAAATAAAGAAAGTGGCGATTAAAGGAAATACTCTATAAGCCAATTTTTCAGATCTTAAAATTGATGTTACAAAGTTTAAAATCTTCTCCAAAAGAAACTCAAAAAAGTTTTGAATACTTTTTGGAGCAGGTTTTTCTTTAAACCTTAATCTGATGTAGAACCCAATCAAAATTAATAACAAAGAGGCAACCACACCACAAAAGAGAGTATTGGTTATATAGAAATTTCCAATCCTTGCTATATGTTCTGGAAAGATTGATAAATAAATCATTTTTTCTTATGTTTAAGAAACGGTGCCGCAAAATAATAAATTAAAAGGATGGCCACCACAAGCGCTGCAAGAATGCTTAAAATTATTGACCAAGGGGTTGTATATTTCTTATAAAAATTCACTCCCATAAGGATAATCGCCACCACAAAAGCACTAATGATAATGCCCATCCCAAAACCCAAAGACAAAGCATAAAAAATTTGCAATTTTTGTTTCATAAGAAAGCCTTTTAGATGAGGAAACCCTCTAATATTATTTTTTCACAAAAACTAACAAATGACAATAACATTTTAGCTGTTTTGACAGATAATTATTTTGATTATATAATAGAGCCATCCTTGCACATTCGCAATTTAAACTTAAAGAAAGGAGGTAGAATGAAGGGTTTTTTTGTGGGAATAGGAAAGGGTTTGCTGATAGGTCTCCCTGTAGGAATTCTTGTTTATATTATAGTTGTGCCATTAAAGGGTATTACAAACATTATCTTACCGTTGGCAAAAATATTGTTGCCAGGAGCCTCTCCGATAATTCAGGAAATGGTTTCGTTCTCTTTAATGCTCTTGTTCATAGGCACAATAGGATGCTTAATTGAATTCTTGCATCCCATAAAGCGTATAAAGAAATTGTTGCTTAAAATGCCTTTAAGAAGAAGTTCAAATCAAAAAGAGCAAGTGCCTGAGGCCTTTCGTGAAAAACGGGTCGTTTCGGTAAAATTCGGAGATCTTTCGTTGTTCGCCATTCTTACAGGAGAACTCTCAGTTAACAATGAAAACAAAAAGCCAAAAAAGAAGGTTAACATATTTATTCCTACCTCTCCCAGTATTTTTACGGGTTTCGTCCTTCAGGTTCCTCCTGAAAAGATAAGCGTTGTGGAAAATCTTTCCGCCTCAGAGTTTTTTGCTTTAGTAGCCACATACGGCATAAAATGTCCTCCTCAGGTTTTAAAAGAAGTACAATTTGAAAAGGCCTCACTCCAGTGAGAGTGAGGCCTTTTTTGTTTTCTTATCTTTTCTACTAAAAGGGCCATTTTTTATTAGAATAGGCCCAGACAAGATAGCCAGCAATGCCTACTACAACTACTCCTATTATTACCCAAATAATGGTATTCATAGTTTTAGTTTTGATAAATTAATTTTTTAACTTCGACCTTTGTTTTTTTAATCTCTTTTATAAGTTTATAACCCCTCGCTCTTTTTTAAATCTAATTTTAGGTTTTCTTTTGGAATGTTTAGCATTGAGATAAGAATCTGTAAAATTTGGGAACTAACCTTTTTTATATTCGGCTTTTTATTTGACAAGGCTGATTCAATTATTAAGCCATCCATTGTTCCCAAAAGAAAAGACGAGATAAATTTCAAATTGTTTTTTTTGAGCAAAGAAGAATGCGACAATTTTTTGGTTGTTTCTTCAATAATGGATTGAAATTTACGATTAATTTTTTCTCTCAGTTGAGCAATATAATTTGCTATTTCCGAATCTTTGTCTGGCGTTTTTAAAACCAAACATCTAATCAAATTTTTTTCTTTTAGTCCAAATTTAAGATAGCCTCTAATTGCCCTTATTATAACTTCCTCTGGAGAATTAGCCTTAGAAACTTCCCTGTCTATAGATTTGATCAAGTTTTGAAATGATTTCTCAAGAACCTCAAAATAAAGTTCTTTTTTGCTTTTGAAATGATAATACAGGGCAGCTTTGGTGATACTTAATTTCTTGGCAATGATTTCCATTGAGGTACCCAAAAAACCAAACTCAGAAAAGAGTTCAGAGGCTGTTTTTAGAATTTTTCTTCGTGATTGTTGCATAAATTATTTACTTACCGATCGGTAAGTTATTATTTAAAGATAACTCAGACAAAATCACCTGTCAATCCCCCTGAAAAATTTTATTTACAATTAGACCTCTTTGGCTCTTTAATTATTCTTCCTTTTCTCGAGATTTGTTTGAGATAAAATCTGATATTTGTGCTATAATAAAATAAACCCTAAATCTCATGTCTTCAAGGTCGATTAAAAATAAAAATTAAATAAATTAGCAAAAATTATGAAAAAAGTGGGAATTATCGGAGCAGGTATCGCTGGTTTAACTTGTGGTTATAGATTAGTCCAGAAAGGAATACCGGTTGTTATTTTTGAAAAAAAAGTAATCGTAGGAGGAAGGATTCCTTTTGCTGGAGCAGTGGCTACAGAAAGATTTCATCCCAGATTAATTTCTTTAATTAAGGAGCTGGGGTTGGAAGCACTAAAAGTTCCTCTTTCAAAAACAGAGCAAGGATTTTTTACTTCAGACGGTCAATTGTTGGAGCTGAGACAATTTCAGATGGCATCGATGAAACAATTAGGGTTAAAAGGAGCAATGTATTTTATGAAACTCAATCGATTTGTAAATAGGGTAAGGTTTGATGTTAATAATTTTGATCCACGATTGGTTAAAATAAGGAACATTTCTTTTGAGGAATACTTAAAAGATTGTCCAGAGATAGTCAGAAAAATTGTAGTGGAACCAATGATGCTCTTCACTTTCGGTGCAGATTTGAGTCAGCTTAGTGCCGAATATGGGCTTACTCATATAAGGCTTGGTAATGAATTAGGCTCAGGTAAGGCGTTTACTTTTGAAGAAAATAATATTGCCACTGTAACTAATGTTTTAGACGCAAAACTTAAAGAAGAAGGAACTCAGATTTTTACTTCGGCTGAAGTCAAGAAAATTAACAAGCAAGGGGACAAGTTCACAATTGTTTATGAAAAAGAAGGAGAAAAGACCGAAGAAGTAGATACCGTAGTTCTTGCCGTTCCTTTAGATGAGGTAAAAAGAATTTTCCCAGAGTTGAACCTAGAGAGTGATGTTGATTATCGGGATTCAAAATGTATTTTTGTGGAAGGTAAATTGAGATGGCCGGGAAAGAAATTTATTGTTGGAATGCCGGGCAATCCAGCAAACCTAAGAGCCTTGTTCAATGTTGTTCCCTATAGCCAATTAGTTTATCCAATGGATGAGACAAAAGAAGTGGATTTAGAAAGGCTCTATGAGGAATATAAAATTGTTGATGAGGAAGAAATAAAACCGGCTTTGCCTATAATTGGTCCGAATACTAAAGTGCCAGAGTTGACAACCAAAATGAAAGGAGTTTATCTCTGCGGAGATTTCTATTACTATCCTTGGCTGGAAACATCAGTAGCTACTGCCGAAAAAGTTGCAGATTTGATTAGTAAAGAAGGTTAATTTTAGTAGATCCTGCAAATGTTCTAGAACCAAAAAATCGCCCCGCGTAAATGGGGCGATTTTTTGCTATATCTCCCGAACAAAATCTGAACCTTTTTTAAAGAAAACCCTGACCTTGAAGTGTAACTTTTTATACCCCTATCCCGAGCTTTTTGCCCTTCTAAAATTATTTATAACGCCTCCATTGAACTTTTTTAGGCCTGCGGTTGACCTTTTTACCTTCGGGTTTTTTAGCAATGATTAAATATTTAAAACCCCTTAAAAAGAAATTAAATTTTTTGGCTCGATAATGCCAAATGCGGGTATTTGAACTTTGATTTCTTCTTGCAACACAAATGATATCTATAGGCTCAAATCCTACTTTATCCATCAACATCTCATAAATTTTAAATCCAACGGGAGTGAATTTCCTTTTTACCCATTGATCACCAATGAGCCATCCTATAACTTTTCCTGGTTTTAAAATCCTGTAAATTTCCCTGGCGACTTTTTCTAGTTCCTCATAAAATTTAGGATCTTCCGCTGAAATTTTGCCAATATCCCTCGGATCATCTGAATAATTGACATTATCTCCATAAGGCGAATCAATAAATACCATATCCACAGAATTGTCTTCTAGGGGAATTTTTCGAGAATCATTCTTGATTACTTTTGGATGTTGTGGGTTGATGTCATACCCTATCACTTTCCTTCCTTCTTCTTCACAAACATCGACAGTGGTCCCACTTCCTGCCATAGGATCTACTACTAAATCACCAGGTTTAGTATATCTTTGGATCATATTCCAAATGATAAAAGCCGGGGTTACTCCTTGGAATTTATTATCGCCTTTTGGTTTTTTACCATAACTTTGTTTAGGATAGTCCCAAAGGGTAGTTGTTTCAAAAGGAGGCTTTTCATCCTCTATATCTTCTTGCTTTTGAGATACCTTGTTAGAATCTTTTTTAGTTGGTAAATCCAGAGGTAGTAACCTTTCCTGATTGATTTTTTTATTTTTTATTTCTTTTGGCATAGATTAAATTTTTTAAATCAATTATAAATCTATCAAACTTTTTAACCTTATCGCTTTCTTCAATCTCTTCTTCGCTCATTACATAACTTCCATCAGTGTCTACTTCAACAATTGCTCTACCTTTTTTGGCTGGGTTTTTAATGCTCAAAGTTTTATCTTCGTCCGGTGTAATAAAGAAAACTTTTATATGCTCTGTTACTTTATCTTGGCTGAGCTTTATCTTCCAATACCCCGTTTGAGCTATTCTTTCTCTTAGAGTTACCTTGCTTGAAATTACAGCTATAACCTCGCATGTTTGAGGGTCGTAAATGATTATATCAACATCCGGAAGATGAGCACCAAATTCACCATAATCTATTAACAAATTCCGTTTCACTTTATTTAATTCTTCTGATAGATTTTTACTATTTGTTCTTTCTAAAGTATTTCCCTCTACAATTTTTAATCCTAGATTTTCCACCTCCTCTTTGATTATATACATTATTAATTTCTCTAAATTTTTACCTTTAAAGGCTCGCCAAGATTGTTCATGATCTTTATTAGGCGTAGGCTTTTTCAGCCAATCTCTTTTATGCAACTCTTTCGCCTCCCGCAAAATTTGGGAAATATATTTAAAGGCTTCTTTTCCGTATTGCTTCTTTTTTCTTTCGTAAAGTTGTATTAAATCTCTAAAAGTCATATTGTTAATATTTTATTTATATTGGTTACCTCACTAACAGGGTTTCTGCTGAGCGTGGCTGCGGGGCCAGGATTCGAACCTGGATAAACGGCTCCAAAGGCCGCTGTGTTACCGGTTACACCACCCCGCAATCAATTAAAATTTAACCATATTTTATTCATTTTGGCAAATTTCAACAATCGCTAATTCCAAAGGGAGTTGAGGAATTGGCGAATATTTCATCTTATTTTGAGCTTCTAAAAATATCTTTAAAAATTTTCGCAAATTTCTTTCTTCTATCTTGTTAAGTTGTTCTTTTAATTTTGATTTTGCCTCCAAAGTTAAATTTTCAAGCAAAGGATTGTCTAAATTAGGGTCAATTTTCAAAATCAAACCGCTTCGTAAATACCCAATGAGGGATTTTGCAAACTCAAAAGGATTTAACCCTTTTTCTAAATGTTTATTTAAAAACTCCACACATTTTGCCGGATTTTTTTGGATTAGGAAATCTACAAATTGGCTTATTATGTTTACATCAATTAGCCCTAAAATGTCTTTGACATCGTTTGTGGTTATCTTCTTTATGTTTTGAGTTTTGGCATAGGTTATTACTTGATCCAAAAAACTTTCAGCATCTCTCATTGCTCCACTGGAATTAGCAGCAATTAATTCTAATGCTTCTTTTTCAATGTCAATGTTTTCTGCCTTACAGATAAATTCAAGTTTCTTCAAAATCTGAGGGACAGTTAACTTATGAAAGTCAAACCTCTGACAGCGTGAGATAATTGTAGGAATCATTTTCTCCGGCTGAGTGGTGGCTAAAATAAAAATTACATGTTGTGGCGGCTCTTCTAATATTTTTAAAAGGGCGTTTGCTGCATCCTTGGACAATTGATGAGATTCGTCAATAATAAAAACTTTATACTTAAGTCTTGTTGGAGCAAACTTTGCTCCTTCTTTTAATTGTCTTATTTCTTCAATTCCCCTATTTGAGGCAGCGTCAATTTCAATTAAATCTATCGCTCTTCCGTCGTTTATCTCTTTGCAAGCACTACATTTATTACAGGGCTCATGCCCTTTTCTGTTTTCACAATTTATTGCTTTAGCAAAGAGACGAGCCAACGTTGTCTTGCCAGATCCCCAAGGACCGGCAAATAGATAAGCATGGGAAATCATATTTTCCTCAATTGCATTACTCAAAGTTCTAACTATGTGTTCCTGTCCAATCACTTCAGAAAATGTTTTTGGTCTATATTTCCGATAAAGGACCATAAATTCAATTCGAAACGAAAACTGCCTTAATTATTTTTTGAAGATGAAGAATTTATAGGAAAGGAAATTCCAGATAAAACCACATAAAACTCCTATAATTGGTGCCACTCCTCCTGCCCAGATAGTTGGAGCAATATGAAATTGAGGACCTACAACATTAACTAAAAACACTGCCACCCCAACATTAATTAAAGCGCCGATACCGGTTACAAAATAAAATCCTGCAAATTCTTTACCTTTGAGTTGGGTGCCTTTTTCGAATGTCCAAAATTTGTTCCAAAAATAACTATTTGTAGCGGCACAAGAGAAAGAAATGAATTTGAATAATCCATATAAACCTCCTTTTTCAATCCCTGTTATCCACATTAAAAAACCCAAAATTCCTAAATCAATAAAAGTGTTCAAAGCTCCGACAACTACAAATTTTGCTAACTGCCAAATAAATTTCAACTTTTTCCCTAAAATATTTGCGATAGATAATCCTATAACTACCAATATTGGAATAATTATTGGAAAAGGATATATAAACTTCAAAGAAAACCATGCAAATTTCTCTGCGAGGTCGGCTTCCAAATTTTTAAAGACAGCAATGGCTAAAATACCAATTAGAAAGCCCAAAAGTAATCCAAGAAATAAATCTTTTTTTGTCATGGGATTATTTTAATTGTTTCTAAATACTAACAAAAAATAAAAAAAATTTCAAAACGTATTGTAATGTTTAAATTATGGCAAGGTAAAGTTAAGATAGCATTTTAAGAAATTCTTCCTCAGAAATAGTTTTTACTCCAAGTTTTTTTGCCTTTTCATATTTCGATCCTGGATTTTCTCCTACAACCACAAAGTCTGTATTTTTTGAAACAGAAGAGGAAACTTTTCCTCCAAGGAGTCTTACTTTCTCTGAAGCTTCTTCTCGAGTCATTGTCTTAAGGGCTCCTGTAAAGACAAAAGTTTTACCTTTTAATTTTTCTTCAACCTTTTTGGGGGTAATAATTTTAACTCCGGCTTTCAGAAGACCGTCGACTAATTTTATATTCCGCGCATTTCTAAACCACTCATAGATACTCTTTGCCACAATTGGCCCTACATCAGGAATAGCTTCTAATTCTTCTAAACTCGCCTTTTTTAAATTTTCAATTGATCCAAACTTCCTTGCTAAAATATTTGCTGTCTCCTCTCCTACATGTCTAATTCCAAGTGCATATATAAACCGCTCAAGCGGTATTTCCTTTGCTTTTTCTATTGCGTCAATCAGATTTTGAGCAGATTTTTCCGCGAATCTTTCAAGCGGAACCAAGTCTCCTTTTTTCAATTTGAAAATATCAGCTGGGGTTTCAATTAATCCTTCTTCTATCAATTGATCTATAATTTTGGGGCCCAGATGCTCAATATCAAATGCTTTTTTTGAAACAAAATGATATAAAAATCTTTTTTGAGTAGCAAAACAATTTTTGTTTGTACAATAATAATCTACCTC
>JAGGTU010000032.1 GCA_021163545.1 bacterium
CCTTTGCTTTCGGTTGTAACATCTTTTCTTTCTGCCAAAGTTAAGTGAATAATTCTTCTCTCATAGGCTGGCATTGGTTCCAGTTCTTTTTCTTTTTTATGTAAGGCTACCTCATCTGCTGCGAGTTGAGCCAATTCTCTAAGAAAACTAATTTTCTTCTTTTTATAGTCGTTAATATCTAGGTCAAGTAAGAGCTTCTGGGAAATTTCTTTCTTTAAGATTTTTGCAAGAAGTCTCTGAATTAAAAGCAACGTCTCTCCATTTTTTCCAATTAAAATTTGAGGCTCGTCGGTTTTAACAGAGATAAAAAAGGTATTCTCTTCTTTTAGATCTACCGTTATATCGCCCATAAAACCTAATTTTTCGAAAAATTTTTCGGTAATTTTCTTAATTTGTTTTTTTATCTCTTCTTTTTTCATATTTAGCTAATTCTTTTTTGACTATTTTTTGTTGCAAAATACCAAAAATGGTTGAAACAATTAAATATAAGGCCAATGCTGAAGGAAGTTTTAAGAATAGCAAAGTCATAAAGATAGGCATAAAATAAAGCATTTGGGTTTGAAAAAGATTTGCGAAACTTTTATCTTTTTTTTGCGGCGGCATCAAAAACCGCTGCTGGAAGAATAAGGCCATCCCTAATAGGATAGCCAAAATAATATTTGGTTGACTCAAGTCTACTAACCCAAGAAATGAGGGGTTTATTGTCCCAGGTCTTTTTATAAATGGATAAAGATATGTCAGATTTTCCTCGCTAAATCCTTGCCAAAAGACCCTATATAAAGCAATTAAAATAGGTAGCTGTAAAAAGGTAATAAAAGTACCAGAAAGTGGGTTTACTTTTTGGGAACGTGTGAGTTTTAAAAATTCCTTTCCCAATTTTTCTCTATCATTTTTATATTTTTTCTGAAGTTCTTGGATCTTGGGCTGAATTTTTTGTAGAACCAACTGTGAATGAATGGCTTTTTTTTGCCAAGGCCATAAAATCAGACGAATTAAAATAGTAAGAGTTATAATTGCTATACCAAAATCGTTCCCTGGTAGATATAAATAAAAAAGGATTAAGAGATTAAATAATGGTTGCCATAAAAGAATTCTGAATAAGTCCGAAAGAATCATTGTAAGTCAATTTTTTTTAATAATTCTTTTAAATTGTCCTTTATTTGGAAAAAGTTTAACTTTTCTATTCCCCTTTGAGCCACTACCACAATATCATAACCAGGCTTTATTTTCGGAAGCATTTCTCTTGCCGCTTCTCTAAGTCTTCTTTTTACTTTATTGCGTACAACAGCCTTTTTGGATATTTTCTTTGAAACAATAAATCCGAACCTGGTAGTCTCTAAATTGTTTTTAAGGAATCTAATAAATAAAAGGTCTTTCTTCGCAGCCTTACCCTCTTTAAATACTCGCTCAAATTCTTTTTTCTTTTTTAGGCGATGCTTTTTGGGCAACACGTTTTGAATCTTAAAAACAACTTAAACAGCGATTTTTTTTCTTTTTTTCTTTCGTCGTCTTTGAAGAATTTTTCTTCCTTTTCTTGTCTTGGCTCGCGTTAAAAATCCGTGTGTTTTTTTTCTCTTTCGTTTTTTTTCTTTATAAGTAATGGCCATAGTTTTCTGATATGTCGATATTTCGAAATGTCAAAATTTTGTATTATATTTGGAGTATAATATTAAAAAGCTGGAAGGTCAAATAAGAAAAATTTAACATTTTATTCACAAGTTATCCACAAGGTGTTGAATTTTCCCGCTTCTTGCCTTATTTGCTAAACCTCTTATAATTGAAAATAAGAAGGTTTTATGAAAAAAGAAGAAGTTTGGCAAGCAATACTTGCTCAAATACAGCTGAACCTCTCCCCGGCTAATTTTGCTACTTGGTTTAAAAACACTCGTATTGTCGAACTTCAAAAAGACCATGTTGTAATTGGGGTTCCTAATAATTTTTCAAAAGAGTGGATTGAAAAGAAATATAAAAAGATGCTGATAAAAATTATTCGTCAATTCAACGAGAACATAAAAACAATAGAGTTTAAGGTGGATTCAAATAGGGCTTTTCAGAATCCTTCTTCAACAAAAGCCCCTCAAATACATCCGGACCAGTTAAGATTTGAAGAGCTTTATATCAATAAAGAGACGAATTTAAACCCCAGATACCAATTTGAAAATTTCGTTGTCGGACCTTTTAATGAATTAGCCCATGCAGCAGCGTGGGCTGTAAGTGAATCTCCGGGTACTCTCTACAACCCTCTCTTTATTTATGGAGGGGTAGGGCTTGGTAAGACACATCTTTTGCAAGCCATTGGAAACCGCATTGTAAAAATATTTCCTGAGAAAAAAGTAAGATATATAAGTTCTGAAAGATTTACCGGAGGAGTTATCAATGCCATAAAAAACCAGACCATCGAGCAATTTAAAGAACAATATAGAAAATACGATGTACTCATTGTTGATGATATTCAATTTATTGCTGGAAAGGAGAAGACCCAAGAAGAGTTTTTCCACCTGTTTAATACTTTATATGAAAAAAATAAACAAATTGTCATCTCTTCTGATCGACCCCCTAAAGCTATTTCAGCCCTGGAGGCAAGGCTAAAGTCAAGATTTGAAGGAGGTATGATTGCGGATATTTCTCAGCCTGATTTTGAAAGCAGGGTTGCTATTTTAAAACAGAAGGCTCAAGAAAGGAATTTTATAATAGAAGACTCAATTTTAGAATTTATTGCTACAAATATTCAAAGCAACATAAGGGAATTGGAGGGTGCTCTTAATCGTTTAATTGCTTTCCAGAAATTACAAAATACAGAAACTTTAGATTTGGAAACCGCAAAAAAAATCCTAAAGAAAGTTATTCAGCCAAAATCAAAGAGAATAGATTTTAGGAAATTAACCAAGGTGGTTGCGGAGTTTTACAATCTCTCTGAGAAAGACCTTTTATCAAATTCCAGAAAACAAGAAATTGTCCGCCCAAGACAAATCGCTATGTACCTTTTAAGAGAAGAGGTTAAATATTCCTTCCCTCAAATTGGTAAAAAGTTTGGAGGAAAGGATCACACAACCGCGATTTATGCATATGAAAAAATAGCTAAAGATCTTGAGAAAAACGAAGATTTAGCTGAAGAAATTAATCTTTTAAGAGAACGTTTATATTCTGAATAACGTGTGAATTATCCTTGAAGAAAATGTGAAGCTTTTTTCTCTGTCTTAAATATGCCCAAAATTTCCACAGTTTTATTCAGAAGTTTGTAAATCAATATGAAGCTTCCTTTTATAGATATACTTTATTTTTCACACTTTACAAGGTCCTAATATTAACAATAACTTAAATTAAAATTATGAAACTTACTATTTTAAAAGATGAATTTAAAAAGGGGTTAACCTACGTTGAAAGAATTTGCGCAAAAAATATAACCCTTCCGATACTAAATCATGTTCTTTTGAGTGCTGGAAAAAATCAACTCAAGCTTGTTACCACAAACCTAGAAATCGCTTCTTTATATTTTTGTTTAGCAAAGGTTGAAAAGGAAGGAGAAATAACCGTTCCAGTAAGAACTTTATCAGATACCGTCTCTTTAACAGAAACTCCTTCTTTAGATATTGAAGCAAAAGGAAAAACTTTATCTCTTATTGGAGAGGATACTAAAGTACAAATAAAAGGAATGGATCCCAAGGATTTTCCTATAATTCCTAAAATTGAAAAATCTCAAGAAATAGAAATGAATCCAAAACCATTGTCTGAAGGAATTCTTCAGGTAATTGATTTTTGTAGTCCAACACAAACAAGACCTGAACTTTCTGGGGTCTTTTTCTCTTTTTCAAAAGATCAATTAAAGATCGTCACAACCGACAGTTTCCGATTAGCTGAAAAAACATTATTCTTTGAGAAACCTCAAGAACTTTTTGAAGAAAAATCTTTTATTCTACCCAGAGGGGCGGCAAGAGAAATAATAAATATGTTTTCAGAAAACGAAAACAAAATCAAATTATTTTGCTCCTCGGGGCAAGTTATGTTTGAATCGTACTTTGCAGATTCCCAAAATCCGCAAGCTCAACTGATTTCACGGTTAATTGAAGGAGAGTTTCCTGATTATCAGGCAGTTATTCCAAAAGGATATCATACCCAAGTGGTTTTAGATAAAAAACAATTTCTTAATAAAATTAAAACTGCAAGTATTTTTGCAGGAGGGGGAAATGAAATAATGCTTTCCGTGGATCCGAAAAAGAGCAAGGTTGAAATTTCAGCGCAAAACACAGATTTAGGTGAAGCGGCATTAGAAATTAAAGCAGGCGCTAAAGGTGAAAAAGTGAAAACATGTTTCAATTGGCGATTTTTGTTTGAAGGTATCTCAAAAATCCAGACAGAAGAATTTATCTTTGAGCTTAACCAAGAAGGAGGTCCTGGAGTAATTAAACCAAAAGATAACCAAGATTTTCTCTATATTTTAATGCCAATTAAGCAGGGCTAAGGCCATCTTTTCAAAGCTTCCTCCATAGCTCTGTGCCAAATAGGTCCTGCGATGGTGACTGCTGGTACTTTTTTCATTGGCGCGTTATTATTATTTCCGACCCAGACTCCAATTACAATATTTTTACTATATCCTATTGTCCAAGCATCTCTAAAACTGTTGGTAGTACCTGTTTTGGCCGCTACAAAATGGTTCGGAAAATAAAGAGGTGAATTTTTACCAAACATTGGCGCTCGAGCATCATTATCTGACAAAATGTCATTTATTTTTTTACAAACATCCACCCTCTCTACTCTTAAAGGTGAGGGTTTATTTTCTTCTATAATTCTTCCTTTAGGATCTTCAATTTTTAATATAGTAGTAGGAGGATTTCTTAAGCCCTCTGTGGCAAAAACTCCGTAGGCGGAAGTTATATCCAAAAGTTTCACCTCTCCCCCTCCTAAAACCAATGAAGGACCATAAAATGAGGCGGGTTTGTTTAAAGTGGTAATGCCAAATTTTTTGGCTGTTTCAATACTATCTTCAATACCCGCAAAATAGAGGAGTACTTTTACCGAAGGCACATTAAGAGATTGAGCTAAAGCTTGTTTTAATGTAACCCAACCTCGAAATTTACCATCATAATTTTGGGGAATGTAATATTTTCCACCCCATTTACCAAAGTTAGTTAATTCGTCCAGAACTTTATCGTTTTCAGAATAACCTTTTTCAAAAGCCGTGGCATAAACAAAAGGTTTAAAAGCAGAGCCAGGCTGTTGTCCCGCACCAAAAACTGCTACATTAACTTTGGGTTCAAAAAGGCAATTAACTCCCGGAGTACAATCTTTTGGGTAAGGTTCGCCAAAATAGTCTTTTGAGCCTATCATCGCGAGTATTTGACCTGTGTTTGGATCAATAGCCACAAGCGAGATATTATGAGCATTATATCTTTTGATCCTTTCTGCTTCTTCTTTGACAATCACCTCTAACTCGTGTTGAAACTCCCAATCTAAGGTTGTATAGACTCTTAACCCATTTTCCTTTAAAAAATTTTCCCCATATTTTTTAAAGAGATAATCTCTTACATAAAAAACAAAATGGGGGGCTTTAATTGTAATAGGGGTTTCAACGAATTGGATTTCTTTTTTAAGAGCTTGTTGGTATTCCTCCTGAGAAACAAAACCTTCTTCCAACATCCTTTTGAGGACGTAATCTTTCCTTTCCAGAAGTTCTTTCCTATGTTCTGAGAAAGGGTAATAATAACTGGGGGCTCTGATTACAGCGGCCAAAACTGCCGCTTCTTCTAAAGTTACCTCTTTTGCAGATTTGTTAAAAAAGTCTTGGGCCGCTGCCTCAACGCCATATATATTTGGCCCAAATGGAATTTGATTTAAGTACCATTCCAAAATTTGGTCTTTTGAATAACGTCTTTCTAACTCCAATGTCAAGATAACCTCTCTGACTTTCCTTTTTATTGTTTTTTCTCTTGTTAAGAAGGTTGATCTTATTAATTGTTGAGAAATAGTTGAACCTCCATAAACAGGTTTTTTTAGTTTCAAATCTATTAAAATCGCTCTTAAAATACCTTTTAGATCTACTCCATGATGCTCATAAAATTTTGCATCTTCTGCTGCCAAAACAGCTTTTATTAAATAATCTGGGAGATCTTCAAGTTTAACTGGCTCTCTTCTTTCTTCTCCAAAGATTGTATAAAGTAATACTTTGCCACTTCTGTCAAAAATTTTAGTTGGCTGGGCAAGATGTCTTTCTTCAAAAACCTCAGGTCTTGGGAGATCCTTTGCAAAAAGTATAAAGATAGAAAATGCAAAAAAAAGGAACAATAATAAAGAAAAAAGAGCGAGCTTAATGATCACTCTAGGCCATTTAGGAGAGTTTGTTTTAAAAACTCTTTTTCTTTTAAGCATTTTTAAAATAATCCCAAAACCCCCCATTATGGGGGGTTTTGGGATTTTATAACTCTTCTTCTTCCTCTTCCTCCAATCCTTCTTCAGATACTTCTTCTGTTTCTTCAGGCATATCCTCTTCAACTTCTTCTTCAGGTGTTTCTTCTACCTCTTCTTCAGCTACATCCTCCTCTTCCCACTCTTCTTGATTAACAATTTGAGAGAGGATTTTATCAATGTATTCCATGGTTTTTAAATTATGGTTTTGAGACGACCTTTGATTATCTTTCAAAAGAATCTATAAGCCCATTATATTTTTTCCTACCCCTTTGTCAAGAGTTTTTTTTGTTTCTGAGAGCTCAATTTTGAAAAAAGCATAAGATGGGCGCATACTGCTAAAGCTAAAGCATCAGCAGCATCATCAGGTTTGGGAAGCTTCTTGAGGTCTAACAATAACTGAATCATTTTTTGTATCTGTATTTTTTTAGCTCTTCCATAACCCACAGTTGCCATTTTAACCTCAAGAGGCGTGAATTCTACAACAGGAACCTTCTTTTTGGCAGCTGCTAAAAGAATTACTCCCTTGGCCTGCGAGACGCTTATGATTGTTTTGGAGTTTTTAAAAAAATACAATTTTTCTACTGCCAAAACTTGAGGACGGAATCGGTTGATAAGTTTATTCACTTCTTTTTCAATTTTCTTTAAACGCTCACAGGGATTTGAAGTAGGCGATGTAATAATAGATCCATAATCAAGACAAACAAGCTTATTACTTCTTTTTTTTACCTTAATAACCCCATAGCCTGTAGTTGCTGTTCCCGGATCAATTCCTAAAATCTTCATAATTTTAAATTTGAATATATTTCCTGCACCGCGTCATTTTCATCTAAAGCCTCAAAAAGACGTTCTAATGCCCCTTTGTCTTTTTCAGAAACCTCAATTTCCTGCTCAGGAACCCATTCTAATTGAGCTGATTCAATGGTTAGTTTCCTCTTTTTAAGTTCGGACTTGATCTTTTCTAAATCCTCAGGCTTTGTATAAATTTCAAGCACAGAATTTCGCCATCTAAAATCTTGAGCTCCTAAATCAATAGCAAGCAGCTCTAATTCTTCTTTATTCTTATTTTGGGCATTTACCCTAATCGTTCCCATTCGTTTAAATTGCCACCTTAGGGAACCTTCATTGGCTAATTTCCCTCCTTCTTTTTGTAAAATTTGCTTAATTTCGTTTAGAGTTCTATTTTTATTATCTGTAATCCCTTCAATAATAATTGCAACATTTCCAGGACCAAGACATTCAAAAGTTACCTCTTCTAATTTCTCTCCTTCAATTTCACCAGCACCTCTTTTAATAGCCCTTTCTATATTTTCATTTGGCATATTAAATTCTTTCGCCATCTCAATGGCCATTCTGAGCTTTGGATTTGTATCCGGGTCTTTCCCCTCTCTTGCAGCAATAGCAATCTGCCGGCTAATTTTTGAAAAAATTTTAGCCCTTTTTTTATCCTCCAGTTCTTTTTTATATCTTATACCATGCCAATGACTATGTCCGGACATATTTTTAGAGAAGCCTATTTTTTGGTTTAATTTTAAGATGTTTTAAAGCAGCCTCAGTAACTACTCTTCCTTTGGGAGTTCTTTTAATTAATCCCAATTGCAAAAGATAGGGCTCATAGACTTCCAAAATATTATTCACTTCTTCTGATAATGAAGCAGCAAGTGCCTGAATACCGACAGGACCTCCATCAAATTTATAGATTATTGTTTCCAGAATTTTTCTATCTGCTGGTTCAAGCCCCAACTCGTCTATTTCTAAAGCCTCCAGCGCTTTCTCGGCAATTTCCTGTGTAATTATACCATCACTTTCAACTTGAGCGAAATCTCTAATTCTTTTCAAAAGCCTATTTGCTATTCTTGGAGTGAACCTCGATCTTTGAGCAATAGTTTCAATAGCTTCTTTTTCTATTTCAACATTGAGTATTTTTGCCGACCTTTCAATTATCTGCCCAATTTCTTCAACAGTGTAGAATTTTAACTGGAAGATAGCCCCAAATCTATTACGAAGAGGAGAGGTAAGCTGAGCGATTCTTGTTGTGGCACCAATCAAGGTAAACTTTGGCAGTTTAATTTCAAGAGTCCGAGCCATGGGACCTTTGCCAACAATTATATTAAGTTTGTAGTCCTCTAAAGCAGGATAGATTAATTCCTCACAGGTTCTATTTAGTCTGTGAATCTCATCAATGAATAAAATTTGACCTTCTTTTAGGTTTGTTAAAATTGCTGCTAAATCTCCGGGTCTTTCAATTGCCGGACCTGAGGTGATTTTCATTTCCACGTTTAACTCTTTAGCTATTAAATAAGCAAGAGTTGTCTTGCCAAGACCAGAACTTCCGTAGAATAATAAATGCTCGGGAGGTTCGTTTCTTTGTTTTGCAGCTTCAATTATAACTTTGACATTTCTTTTCACTTGTTCCTGTCCAATGTATTCCTCCCACTTTTGTGGTCTTAAAGTATTATCTAGAACCTCATCTTCGGATGTATTGGGCTTGACAATCATATTTTTTTTGATATAATAAAGGAAGTCCCTGGCCGGAAAGGGATTTTTCTTAGACCCTTGGAATAGTTGGGCTCTGGCTCGACTATTCCTCGGAAAAATCCTGATCTTTTGGGAAACCCAAGGACAATCCGGTCAGGGATTTTAAATTTTAGTCCTCTTTAGCAACTCTTTGTACCTCTTGGATCGTAGTGATACCAGAAAGGACTTTAAGGAGACCATCTTGGTACATAGATACCATTCCGTGTTTCTTTGCTAGCCTTTTTATTTCCACGATAGAAGGATTTTTTAAAATTAAATCCTCCATTTCCTCATTTACCAAAATAGCTTCAAAAATACCAATTCTTCCTTTATAACCTGTGAAATTACAAAACTTACACCCCTTACCTTCTTTTACCTGAATTTCATTCAAGTTTTCAAGGTTATATTTCTTTTTTAATTGAGGGGGGATATCTTGCAGGTCTTCTTGAATAATTTCTTTCTCTTCTTCTTTTAAAGGGCGAAAAATAAAACATTTTGGACAGATTTTTCTAACCAGTCTTTGAGCAATTGCTAAATTAATTGCTGGGGCGATATTTGAAGGCTTTGCACCCAGCGAGACTAACCTTGGAATGGTACCCGCGGCATCATTTGTATGAAGCGTTGAAAAAACAAGGTGACCGGTCAAAGCAGCCTGAATAGCAATTTGAGCTGTGTCAAGATCTCGTATTTCTCCTACAAGAATTACATCCGGATCCTGTCTAACAATAGCTCTCAGACCGTTGGCGAAATCATAGCCTCTTTCGGGATAAACCTCAGTTTGAGAAACTCCCTCTAATCTGTATTCGATTGGATCTTCTATAGTAATGATTTTAATTTGGGGCTTGTTAAGATATTGCAGAAAGGCATAAAGGGTGGTTGTTTTACCAGAACCTGTGGGGCCGGTGACAATGATCATTCCATTGGGTTTTTTTATTTCTCTTTTAAATAGATCTAGTAGGTCTTCTCTTAAGCCTAATTCTTCAATACTTCTTAAATTTGCAGGATCCAAAATTCTCATTACTATTGATTCTCCATAGTCTGCAGGAAGCGCAGACGTTCTTATTTCTATTTCTTTTACTTTTTCTTTTTTAGAAAAGGCAGGTAAAATTACTGAAAAACCTCCATCCTGAGGACGATTATGAATATTTAATTTTAATCCAGCTAGAAGTTTTATTCGGGAAAGTAAAAAATGGTATACTTTTAATGGAATAATCGAAACATCCTGTAGCATTCCGTCTATTCTAATTCTCATCTTTACGTCAGACTCCCTTGGTTCAAGATGGATATCAGAGGCAGAAAGATGAATGGCTCCTGCAAGAATTACGCTTAATAAAATAGAAATATCTTTGTGGAGACACCTCTCCACCAGTTTTCCTAAATCTACAACCCCTTCTACTTTTTTTGATATTGTCTTTTGGATGTCGGAAGGAATTTCTATTTTTTCTGTAATTTTAACCATGAAGCATTCCAAGAATTAAGTTTTTGGTTGATGCAAGATCCTTTTTTGTTGAAAAAAATATTCTTTCTTTGTCTTTTATGCCGGAAAAAGTTTGAAGTAGTCGCAAAAGATATTTTTCTTCGGTGGAGTAAAGAACTCCTTTGGTGAAGTTTGAAGAAGCATGAGTTTCCCACATAAAAAGTGCAGAAGGTACAATCAACGGCCTTTCTCTAAAAAGCCGAATACCGAAAGGAAGATCTTTTTCCTGAAGTTGCCACTCTTTTAATTGATGCTTTGTCAAAGCAAATATTGGAAATGGAGCTTTAGGGGTATATTCCATGGATCTTAAAAATACCTCAAAAAGAGTTTTCTCTTTAGATGAAAAATCTTGGAGCATCGTTTCTGCAATATCTTTAAAATCGGTAATATACTTTTTTAAAAAGCAGAGAGCTTCTAATACATTCTCCTGTATCTTTTTTTTCTGTAAAGGTAGGAGAATACCCAAAAAAAGGGACTTTGCAAGATACTTGTCAAAAATTCCTACAGGAAATTGGCAAATCACCTTAAAAACCAAAAAGGCAAGGGGATAATCTTCAATAAGATTAACTTTACCAAACTCTCTATTGTCTAAATTATTGTCAAGGTTAATAATTGGTGCATTAAAGAAAGTCTTGAAATTTTTCTCATAGAAATCCCCCAAACTTTCCAGCGAGGGTACTCCCACGGTAATTATAAGGTTAATCTCTTGAGAGTTTTTCTCTGGAATAAGAATATTTATATCCTCCAACTTAGGCAGTTTGCCGTTTGCCAGCAAACAGAGTTCCATTATATCATCAGTTTTTTTGTAATAAATTTCTGGAAAAAAATTAGGGTTTCTAAAAGTTAGAATAAGGTTTTTAAGCTCTTTTAATGAAAAAGGAAAATAGGGTTTATTCGTGAAAAAATTCTCGGGATAAAGTTTTACAACTTTACCAAATTTTTTTAGAGTGTAAAAAAGAGAAGAAACAGCTAAGATGATATCCAATGAGTTTCTCGAAGGATTTGCGCAAATAAGAATAGATCTATTTTCCTCAATTAGTTTTTTTATTTCGGGAAATTCTTCCATGTTCTATTTTTAACCTACTCTTCTTTGTAAAAAAAGTCAATGAAAAGAGAATATATCACCCACTCGCCACAAGCTACTAAAATTGTAGCTCAAAAAATAGCAAAAGAACTTCAAAGAAAGGACGAGGGACCAGTTGTTTTTGCCTTGATTGGCAAGTTAGGAAGCGGAAAAACAACTTTTTTAAAGGGTCTTGCTTTAGGTTTGGGAATTAAAAAAAGAATATTAAGCCCAACATTTATCTTAATGAGAAGGTTTAAACTTTCTCACTCTCATTTTAAGAGTTTTTATCATATAGACTGCTGGCGGCTTGAGTCCCCTCAAGATATTTTAAGTATCGGGTGGGAGAAGATTTTGTCTCCAGAGAATATAATTGCTATTGAATGGGCAGATAGAATAAAAGAGTTTTTGCCAAGAGACACAATAGAGGTAAAATTTAAAATAATAGATCCAAAAACCCGCAAAATAACTATAAAAGGTAAAGTTCTATGAGTAATCCAAAATCAACCTTTCTTGTGTTGGATGCAAACGCTATTTTGCATAGAGCTTTTTATGCGTTACCTCCTTTAACAACCAAAGAAGGAAAACCAATTAATGCGGTTTATGGGTTTTTATTAGTCCTTTTTAAGGTAATAAGAGAGCTTAAACCTGATTTCTTGGCAGTAGCCTTTGATTTTCCCGCTCCCACATTTCGCGAAAAACTTTTTAAAGAATACAAAGCCAAGCGTCCTAAGGCTCCCGATGAATTTTATCAACAAATTCCAGAAATTAAGAAAATTCTTCAGAGGTTTGGGATTAAAATCTTTGAGAAAGAGGGATATGAGGCAGATGATATTATTGGCACAATTGCCAAACTTATCAGAGAACAGAAGAAAGATTCCCAAATTGAAACCATCATTGTCACCGGAGATACAGATATGTTGCAATTAGTGGACCCGATTACAAAAGTATATCTTCTAAAAAGAGGTATTAAAAATATTACTTTATATGATGAGGACTTGGTAAAAGAAAACCTAGGACTGTTACCAAACCAAATTCCTGATTTTAAGGCACTTTTTGGGGATCCTTCAGACAATATTCCCGGGGTTTGTGGTATTGGAAAAAAGACTGCCTATAATTTAATTAAGAATTTTCAAAATTTGGAAAATCTTTACAATACCTTAGAAGACCGCAACGACAAATACATAAAGGCAGAGATAAGACCAAAAATAAAAGAAGCACTTCTTCGCTACAAGAAACAAGCATTTCTCTCAAGAGAATTAGCACAGATTAACAAGAATGTGCCTATCAAATTTGAACTTTCAGATTGCGGCTTAGAAAATCTTCAGGAAGAAAAGACAAAAAAAGTTTTGGAAAGTTACGGGTTTAAGAGTCTAATTAAAAGATTGCCCGAGATTTTTAAAAAACAACCTCAAGAGAAAAAAGTGCCCTTACAGAAGAGGTTAATTTAGCTTTCTTTTATTCGATTCAAACCATTTTTGTGTTATTATAAAAAAAGAATTTTCATGAACAAAACCAAAAAGAAAACAAGTATCTTTTTTAAAGTTTTTTGGGGCGTTTTAGCTATTACCTGTTTTTCGAACTTACTCTTTGCCTATATTTTATACAATGGATATGAAAATGTAATTGCCCAAATTAGACCATTTTTATCTCCAGAAACTTTTAAAAATGTTGAGGTCAATATCTATACCACATGGCTTATTAGCGCCTCATCCTTTGTTTTTATTGTGCTACTGGTCACCCTTTTTACAGTCTTCTTCGCTTCGCGCATTATAAAGCCCTTATTTGAATTATTACAAGCAGCAAAAAAAGTTGGGGAAGGAAATTTA
>JAGGTU010000052.1 GCA_021163545.1 bacterium
AGCGCCGATTGACAGAAGGCAAATGAGAATGAGGACCAAGACAAGGGGCTTGTTGTTGATTTTTTTAAGAAAAGCGGCGCTCTTGGACAATTTGTCGGAACTGACGGGGATTTTTACAGGGATTTTTTTGGTTCTTTTTAGAGGACCTGCTAGATTTTTTAACCTGCTAAGGCACTGAAGCAGTCCAGTTAAAGAGAACCTTTCCAATTTCTTTTCAAAAGAGATAATTGACCTTGGCTGGGATTCTGGCTGGACCTGGACTATGAGACAGATGCCCGAGAGGTTGGTTAGTTCTCCTCTATTCGGTTTTAAGATGGTTTTTATTTTTTTGTCATTCAGTTCTTTTTCATTAGATATCTTTGAGATAATACCTCTTGTTTGAAATACCTCAAAGATGCTTTTGGTAAATCCTACAATTGTGTCTGCTTCATGAATTTTTCCGGAAACAATATTGGAAAAGACCTTTAGGGGATAGGGCTCAATCTCCTGGCCCTCCAGTTTTTTCCCGATGTCAAAAACCTGACCTTCTCTTAATAAGAGGATTTTTATATCTCCCAACAGGGCCAGATTTAGATTGACCCAGGGGCCGCTTAGGGGCGCCAGGGAAAAGACGGCTAAACTTAAGCCTCCCATCCATTCGGTGTTGTCTTTTTTAAGTTCCTGTGCCAAAAAATCGTTAAGGGATTTTAGGGATTCTTTCAGTGCCCCCTCGGATGATTTCAGGTAGTTGCTGTAGTATTTGTCTTTTATCAATTGGGAGATTTTTTCCAAGAGCCGCAAGTTTCTTGGGCTGAGGTTTTTGAGTTCTCCCAGTATGTAAAGACCGCCCAATCTTTTTTCGTAGATATTTTCGGGCTGATAGCAGAAACTATCAAACAATTTGCCTCTTTCCAATGCCTTTTCTTTGGCAGAGGGTTTTTTGCCGGGTGGGTTAAAAAAGAGTTCAAATACTCTCATTTCAATCTTATTTTATCTCTTTTCAACCAAAAATAAAAGTGCTAAAATAAAGTAATCCAGTTCCGTCAGATTTATGGGCGATTAGCCCAATGGTAGACCAGCCCCGCTCCTTCTAAATGGACGATTAGCTCAGTGGTTAGAGCAACCCCGCCCTTTATGCGCGTGTAACTCAGCGGTTAGAGTACTGTCTTCACATGGCAGGAGTCGCTGGTTCGAATCCAGCCACGCGCACAAGCTTAAAGGGCGGGGAGGTCGCAGGTTCAAATCCTGCATCGTCCACAAAAAAAAGGGGCGGGGAGGCTGCAGGTTCAATCCCTGCATCGCGCACTAGAAGTTCACTTCTGGACTTCCTATATAAATCATCCGTATTCATCATCGTAGACAGGATATTAGATAAAAAATTAACAGAGGCCTACCTCCTATAAATTGCTTAATTAGAATTGACTCTATAGAAGAGTTATTCCTTTGTTTCTTTCAAATATTTCAATATGTACTCAGAAAATTTTTCAAAATCTTCAATTTCTTGAAGTTTTCATAAATTTCTTCTGAAGTTACCTCCCAATAAAGATGAACTAGTCTATTTCTGTATCCTGCCATTCCTTTTATTTTTTGAGCGAACTCAAAGGGAATAACTTTTGCCTCTCCTAATTTTATCAAAGTCTCAGTATAATCTTTTGGTTTCTCAATTGGCAGGCGAGACAAAATATGAGTGGCTAAAGAAAGAACTCCCTCTAAGGCTCTTCTTAAATAATGTTCACAGATGGCATAGTTGTCTTTATCAGATAAAAATTCTTCTAAAGATAACCTCTTTAACCCTTTTAATCTTTCTACTGATTCTTGGATTTCTCTAATTAATTTAGTTACTTTTTCTTCATCAATGGGAGGAAGTTTCATATATTTAGTTTTGCCTTAATTAAACTTTGATAAAATTCTTTTTCTACAGGTTGGAAATCAAAATAGTATTTTAAAACATATTCTTTGTAATTTGCTAAAAACTCAGGGTTTTGACAATATAATATTTTACCTTCGGTTATCGTTCTATATTGAAGAGAAAGAGGGGCTTCTTGTAAAAAGACTAAATCTAATTTCTCTTCTTTAATTTTGAACTCATCTAAAAGAAGATTAAAAATTTTTCCATAAAATTTTCCAATATCTGATTTTATTTTTTTGAAGTCTTTAAAGACTACTCCTATATCAATATCACTCAAAGGGGTTTGAGTTGTGGTAATAGTTGAGCCGAATAGAAAAACAATCTCTACCTCTAACTTCTGCAACCTTCTTTTTGTTTTTTGAGAAAGAGCCTTCATTTTCTTATTTAAGAATAACAAAAACTTTAAAATAAATCAAAATCCGAATCAAACGGCCTAAAATGTAACCGAAATAAATAATGGAGTAAAATGAGATAATAAAGGTCGTTTGAATTAATTAAAACCTAAATCTCATTTTACTCCTATGATGGATATATATTCAAGCCAATATCTTAAGAAAATAAGGAAAGAATATTTAAAAACAAAATCAAAAAAGAGAAAGGCAGGCTTATTAGGGA
>JAGGTU010000005.1 GCA_021163545.1 bacterium
AAGCAATTGTCAAAAAAGCAAAAGAAGTTTTTGAACTTTTAAAGCCCCATTTTATGTGTCAATACGACGAAGTTGGTTCGATTGGAAGAAGATACAGAAGACAAGATGAAATAGGAACTCCTTTCTGCGTAACAATTGATTTTGACACCCTAAAGCAAAATGACGTTACTGTCAGAGATAGAGACACAATGGAGCAGGAAAGAGTGAAAATAAAAAGCCTCGTTGATTATTTAAAAACAAGACTTAAAGCCTGATTCTCAACGAGACCCGGCCTCGTTGATACTTTATTTCGAGATTTTGATGAGAACGGTTCTCGTCAATTTTCTATTCGAGGTGTAATAAAAAAGCCATGACCTTGTTATTACGCCCCTTTATTTGATTGTTTAGGTTTTTTAACCCACCCCGGGGACTGTCCCCGGGTTTTTATATTCTCACCTCCAAAGCCAGTTTATTATATTATAGCCATAAATTAAAATTTGTCAACCTTTTGTAATTTATTTAAAAAATATGTATTATTCCCTACTTGAGTTCCATGGAAGAGTGTCTAAAAAGAAGAGAGGGCTTCTCCATTTTCTAAAAAGATGCCCCAAAAGACTAATTATCTAAACCCGCCCTAGACGTTTTATAAAAAATTAAGGGGCATACCGAGTTGTCTCACGTATGCCCCTGGATTGGACGGAGCGTGCGGTTCTTATTTCCTAAGCCTCCTAATAGCTTCCCTAAGCTTCCTGACGGCGTTGTCTACGGCCGGCCCCAACTTGTCAGCGACATCCGAGAGGCCGAGGTGGAATATAGTGACACCACCACGTTCTTCTCTACGGCTTTCCTCACTGAGATACCGCCTTGTTTCTTCGGCAGATCTCATTGTGCCAGTAGTATGCATCGTTTGGATAGTTGGAGCGTTGTTATTGCCAGTCGCGCGAAGAGCCGCGATTACGCGCTCTGCAGCGCCTTGTCCGTTGTCGCGGTCATAGAGCGATGAATCAAACTCGTCGCCTGAGAGATCGACCTTCAGGACCCGACCCCTGACGTAGTCAAAGTAGGCTGTCTGCCTGAGTAGAGCTTCCGCCTCTTCGCGAGTCATTGGGGCAGGGTCGTAGTGTAAGAAACCCAGACCTTGTGGCCTTGCTGCATTGTAGAGCGCCGCCAGTACCTCCGCTTTATCAAGCCCAGCAATCGAGATTTTACTCATCGTTACACCTCCTTTGAATGTGCTACCACGAAGTGCTCGTGGTAAGATAATTGGCTACCACGCCAATTATATTTTATGATAACATATTATTTCCAGATGGTCAAGAGTCGGTGGTAATGTGCAAGCACATATAGGACACCTTGAGGTATAATTAATATCAGAAAAGGTGGAAAAAATTGGTAATAAAATATATACCTAATATGCCTCAAGGAATTATAGAAGAAAAATTAGATTTTCTTATAAAAAGGCACGATCTCCCAGAAACGAGCTCTAAAAGGTCTTGATAGGTCTGGCTTTTTGGTTTAGGTTTTTCAAAATGGTATTTTGATTAAAATTAAATTTCAACATCGATCTTGTATTAATTTACATTTTAAAAGAAAGGGCATAGAATAAAAATAGAGATATGTCTGTATTGGAAATTATCAAAAAAAGAAGAAGCATTAGAAAATTTAAGCCAGATCCAATTTCAGAAGAGGTGATTGATAAGTTGATTGAGGCAATCATTTGGGCGCCATCTGCTGGAAATAAGCAGATGAGAAAATTCTTCTTTGTCTTTAACAAGAAAATTAAAAAGGAAATTGCTTTGACTTCTTTGTATCAGATGTTTATTGAAGAAGCGCCACTTGTAATTGTTGCCTGCGGGGATAAAGGGATTGAAAGGTATTATGGTAAAAGAGGACTTGAAAATTATCTTTTTTGTGATGTTGCCGCCAGTATTCAGAATCTTTTATTAGTAGCTCAGGAAGAAGGTCTTGGATCCTGTTGGGTTGGAGCCTTTGATGAGGAAGAAATTAAAAAAATTTTGAATCTGTCGGAAAATTTAATTCCTGTAGCAATAATTCCTGTAGGATATCCTCAAAAAATACCTTCACCTCCGCCAAGAAAAGATAAAAATTCTTTAATTGAAGTTATTAAATAAAGGTCGCTTACTACCCACTATCCACTATAAACTATCCACTGAGTCTATGGCTATAGTAAAAGTTAAAGAAATTATTGGTATTTCTCCCAACAGCTTTGAAGATGCCCTACAAAATGCCATTAATCATGCTTGTGAGGAGAAGCAGAATGTAACTGGCGCAAAAATTGTAGGACAGACAGTATCAATTGAAAATGGGAGAATTGTTGAATACAAGGTAAATGTAAAGATTGCCTATCGTTGGGAGAAAGAGCTTCATCAATAGTTGATTTTAAAAAGGCAGAGTGCGTTTTTATGAGTCTCTTGGGCTATTTCCTCAAAGCTCAAGCCTTTTAACTTAGCAATTTTTTTGATAATAAATTTTACCCCCCTTGGGTCATTTCTTTCATTTTCAAAACCAGGTGGAGTTAAATATGGACAATCTGTTTCTATCAAAAGCCTCTCCAGCGGCGTTTTTTTAATAACTTCATCTAAATCCAATTTGAAAATGATCCCATTGAAGCCAAGATAAAAACCCATTTTTAAATATTCTTCTGCCTGTTCCCAGCTTCCGGTAAAACAATGAACAACTCCTTTAATTTTTTGTTTCTCGTTTATATTTTTCTGCTTTAAGAGTTCTATAAGATCTTGATGTGCCATTCGACAATGAAAAATAATAGGAAGATCTAACTCCTCGGCAAGCTTCAATTGCTGTAGAAATATTTCTTTTTGTTTGCTTTTAAACTCCTCTAACTTCTTTTTTGTTTTCGGCCTACGATAATAATCCAACCCTATCTCTCCTATTGCCACAACTTTTTTATTCTCCGCTAATTTTTTATATTTCTTATAATCAAAATTCTCCTCTAAAACATCTTCATCTTTCTTAAAGTTTTGAGTTTTGAGCTGTGGTTTTGAGTTTTGACTTTTGAGATTTGAGATGTTTATTGGGTGCAACCCTACGCTCGCATACACTCCCTTTGAGTAATTATTTGCAATTTCAACTGCTAATTTTGAACTAAAAAAATTAGTGCCTACATTTATCATCCAGATATTCTCTTGAAGGCACTTTTTGATAATTTGATCACGGTCTTTGTCAAAGGCTTTGAAATTAAGATGGGCGTGGGTGTCGAACATAATGAAAAGTCAAAACGCAAAAGTCAAAAGTCAAAACTAGTTAAAGTCGGGGAAACAATGGAATAAGATTACCAGTTTCTAATTGTTTTACAATTTTCTCTGAGGTTTTGGGCAAAAATGGTTCCAAAAAACTTGCTATTTCTTTGATTGTTTCTGCTACATTCTCTATTTCTCGCCTATTTTCTTCTTTTTCTTCCCACAGCCTTTTTTCTTCAATGTATTTATCACAGAATCCAATTAGCTCCCAAATCACTATCAGCGCCTCATTTAGTTTAAACTCTTTTATTGCCCTATGATATTTTCTCTGCGCTATTTTAACAATATTTTGGAGTTTTGCGTTTTGGGTTGTGGTTTTGAGTTTTGAGTTTTGAGTTTTGAGTTTTCTGGTAATCCCAACAACTCTTGCCACCAGGTTACCCAACCCTTTTGCCAAATCATCATTATATCTTTTCTCAAATTTAGAATAAGAGAAATCGCCATCTTTGGTGGTGGGAATTTCTCGAAGCAAGTAATATCTTACAGCATCTTGGCCGTATTTCTCTACTAATTCAAAAGGATCTATTACATTGCCCAAGCTCTTTGACATTTTTTGTCCTTCAACAGTAATAAAACCATGAACCAAAATAGTTTTTGGAAGAGGGAGGTCTAACGAAAGCAACATTGCCGGCCAGTAAATAGCGTGAAACCGCAAAATATCTTTGCCAATACAATGAACATCTGCTGGCCAGAACTTTTGAAACAGTTCGGAGTTATCTGCATACCCTAAAGCAGAAATATAATTTGTTAGAGCGTCACACCAAACATATATAACTTGAGAATCATCATCAGGTACAGGAAAACCCCAGTTTAGTTTTTCTTTCGAACGGGAGAAGCTTACATCTTTTAATCCTTGATCAATAAAGCTTAAAACCTCCCTTTTCCGTTCCTCAGGAATTATTTTAATTTCTTCATTCTCAACAATTGATTTTAATTTCTCTTGGTATTTTGAAAGCCGGAAAAAATAATTTTCTTCTTCTACAACTTGAGGTTTAATGTGATGATTGGGACATTTTCCGTCTACCAAATCCTTTTCTGTTAAAAAAGCTTCGCAGCCAGAACAGTATAGTCCTTTATATTTTTGCTTATATAAATCTCCATTTTCGTGTAGCTTTTGCCACACTTTTCTCACAGCAGGTAAGTGTCTGGTTTGGTCTGTTGTTCTAATAAAATCGTCATTTGAAACATTTAAAACTTTTGTAAGTTCCAAAAATTTTTGGGCAATTTGATCTACAAACTCCTGAGGTGTTAAATTTTGCTCTCTTGCTGCTTTTTCGACTTTACTTCCATGCTCATCTGTTCCGGTTAAAAAATAAACTTCTTTTTTTTGAAGCCGATTATATCTTGCCAAAACATCGGCCTGAATTAATTCCAAAGCAAACCCAATATGAGGTGGAGCATTTGTATAAGCAATACTTGTTGTAATGTAAAATTTATTTTGTCCCATGCTTATTCCTTGAGTTGATAATTATGGTAAATTCCCCTTTTATTTTTGATTGTTTTAGAACTTCTATAACCTCTTTTACATTTCCCCTGAAAACTTTTTCAAAATATTTTGTTAATTCTTTGGCCACCACAACCTCTATTTGAGGGTTTAGCGAATGTAGTTTTTCAAGAGTTTTAATGATTCTATAAGGCGATTCAAATATAATAACCGGATATTTAGAAAACGCAATCTCATTTAAAATCTTATTTTGTCTCTTTTTTGGCAAAAATCCCAAAAACACAAATTTTTGCATTGGAAAATGAGCCAAGGAAGCTACGGCTGTAATAACAGAGGCTCCAGGAATAGGAATAATCTTTACTTCATCACCAAATTCTTTAATGGCCCTCTCGATTAATTTATTACCCGGATCAGAAATTCCCGGAGTGCCTGCATCGCAAACCAATGCTAAATTTTTACCTTCCTTAAGTAGTTTTAAAATTAAATTTATTTTTTTTATTTTACTATGTTGATGATAGCTCAAAAGAGGAGTCTCAATTTTGTAATGCTCCAAAAGTTTTTTAGTAATTCTTGTATCTTCACACAGAATTATATCCACATCTTTTAAAACTTTCAGCGCCCGGAGAGTAATATCTTCTAGATTCCCTATAGGTGTGGCAACAACATAAAGCTTAGCCATTTTATTTTAAGAAAGAGTTTCTGAACTAATTTGAGAAGCTTGTTGGTGGTCTTTTCTCTCAAGCAATCCTTTTGTGAATTCAAACAGCATACCCATTAAAGGTATCGCTAAAATAGCTCCCAAGGCTCCCCATAGTTTTCCACCAACTAAAATTGCTATTAAAACTAAGGCAGGAGGAAGGCGTAGGAATTTTTTTGTTAATACCGGAAGAAGCACATGCCCTTCTATTTCTTGGATAAAAGTAAAAGCGATGACAAAAATAATAGCCTTTGGAAGAGAACTTAAGGCTATAAGAATAGCAATAATAGCCCCTGTAAATAGAGGACCAAAGGTTACAATAAAATCAGAAACACCTGCTAAAATTCCAAAGAATGCTGCATATTTCACATTTAGAGCAAAACAAGTGACACCCGTAAGAATACCCACAAAAAGTACTCCTAAAACCCTTACTCCAAACCACCAGGTTATTTTCTTTTGGGTGTTTCGCCATACTGCTAGGGCCTTTTCTTTATAATTATGAGGAGCAATCAAATAAATTGTTCGCTCAACTCCCTTTTCTTCCAATGATAGGAAAAAGGCAATTGCAAAAATTGTAATTGCCGAAAAAACACTTCCAAAGAAAGTACCCAAAGCGGTAAAGATATTTGCTGAGCTTCTGAAAAGTAGAGCTTCTATAGTTTGGCTAAAGTTTCTAAAGTTTTCAAATGCTGCAATACCAAGCCCTTTTAAATAAGGAGAGATGTTCTCGAAATATTCTGGCAGGTGTCCTGAAAATATCTTGAATTCAGAGAGTAAAATCGGTGCCAAGCGCCACAAAAAGATGCCCAATAATAAGAAAATACCCAAATATACTACCATTGCAGCTAAGGTTCGAGGGATATGTTTTCTTTGTAAAAAGTCAATTGCAGGGTTAAAGAGAACCGAGATAATTAGAGCAAAGAGAAACCAGACCAAAAGATCTTTAATTAAAAAGAGAAAATACAAAACAGCCAAAGCAGTCACTACTCTTAATATAGTAACCCAAGAAATTTCTAATATTTTTTGTTGGTTTGTGTTCTCCATATTTTAGAGGGAGTTTAAAATTGTTTGAAAAAGTTTTTTATTCTTGTGGGGTCCTACCGCTACAAGGTTTAATTTTTGAGGAACAAAAATTTCCCTGGCTACTTTTAGAATATCAGATTCTCTGACTTTATCAATCTTTTTGTAAATTTCTTCCAAAGAATATATTTTATTTTGCAAAATATACTGTACCCCATAGAAGAAAGCTTGAGCATCAGAAGATTCCAGAGACAAAGCTAGTTTGCCTTTTTGATAATCCTTTGCTTTTTTTAACTCCTCCGAAGTTATACCTCCCTCTCTAATTTTTTTATATTCTTCAATTACAATCTTGATAGCCTCTTTCACTCTTTGATTATCTACTCCCAAAGAGGTTGCCAAATAGCCGGTATCAGGGTCAGCTTCATAGTTTGTTGCAAGATAATATCCCAAGCCTCGTTTTTCTCTTATCTCCACAAATAATCTTGAGGACATCATTCCTCCTAAAATATGAGCCAAAAGAGATAATGGATACCTACGTTTATCAAAGAGAGAGAAAGCGCGGACACCTATACAAAGATGAGTTTGTTGAGTATCTCTTTGCTGAAGAAGCACTTTTGGACTTTTTTGTTTTTCAACAACCTGTGCTTTTTTGGGCGCTTTTCCTGTTTGAATATTTAAAAAGTATTTTGTGATTAATTTTTTTGCCTTTTCTTCTTGAAAATTTCCTGCCACACAAATTAAAGTGTTTTGGGCAAGATAATTCTTTTTCATAAAGTTTATTAGATTTTCCCTTCGAATTTTCTGCAGGGTCTTCTTTGTGCCAATAATATCCCATCCTGCTGGTTGGTCTCCGTACAAAAGCTTTTTCCACAATCTTTGCACTTCTGCCATCGGATTGTCTTTGTACATATTTAATTCTTCTAGAATTACCTTTCTTTCTTTTTCAACTTCCTTTTCAGGGATAATAGAATTTAGAAAAATATCTGAAACCCAATCTATGGCGGTTTCCAAATGTTCTTTTGAAACCTTGGCATAGTAACCAGTATATTCCTCTGAGGTAAAACCATTATAGCTTCCTCCTATTTTATCCAAAACCTCCGCCACCTCTTTTTGGGTGGGGCGTTTTTTGGTTCCTTTAAAAAGCATATGTTCCAAAAAATGGGAGATTCCGTTTAACTCTTTTTTCTCGTATTTTGAGCCAACTTTCACTAAAACTAAAACACAAGTAGCCCGAGTGGCTTTATAGGGAATAGACAAGAGTTTTAGATTATTTCTTAACCTATAAAGTTTGTACATATTTCAATTATAAGCTAAAAACCCTCAAGTGCAAAAATTTGGTGTTACTCTAATAACTTCTTGCAATGAAGATAATTTAGGAGTATAAAAGATACATCACAAATCAAAAAGGAGGTCAAGATGGAAAAGATAAATCTTGCACATATCCCAGAGGAGGTTGTTCATTTGGCCTGTGAGGCAACCTCAGAGCATAACGACGGCTGGACAAAACAAGGGGCAAGAAAACAGCTTGAAGAGATAAAAAAGTACATTGACTACGTTCTTTCACAAGATTCTTAAACAAAACTGGGCCTGCCGCAAAAGGAGGCAAGACAAGTAAAAGTCCACTGTCTTCTTTGGTCACCTCGAGTTTCGCGGCAGGCCTTTTTATAAAATTATCGTTTATCATTGATTATTAATAATTCTTTAGATAAAATGGACCAATATGGCAAAATACGAGCCTCAAAAAATAGAAAAAAAATGGCAGAAATTTTGGGACGAGAAGGAGATTTTCAGAGCTGAAGATTTTTCTAAGAAACCCAAAATCTATATTTTGGATATGTTTCCTTATCCCTCAGGCGCTGGTTTGCATGTAGGACATCCAAGAGGTTACATTGCTACTGACGTTATCTCTCACTATATGCGAATGAAAGGATATAATGTTTTACATCCAATGGGATGGGATGCTTTTGGTCTTCCTGCTGAAAACTATGCAATAAAAACTGGAATTCACCCCGAAATTTCAACAAAACAAAATATTGATCGGTTTAAAGAACAAATGAAAATGATCGGTCTCTCTTATGATTGGTCAAGGGAAATAAACACAACTGACCCAGAATATTATAAATGGACGCAGTGGATTTTTCTTAAATTTTTTCACGCCGGCTTGGCTTATAACAAAACTCTACCAATTAATTGGTGTCCTTCTTGTAAAACCGGCTTGGCAAACGAAGAAGTGGTTGGCGGAAAATGTGAAAGGTGCGGGGCAGAGGTTACTAAAAAAGAAATTCCTCAGTGGGTTTTAAAAATTACTGCTTATGCAGATAGATTATTAAAAGATTTAGACAAGTTAGATTGGCCAGAGAAAATTAAAGAAATGCAAAGAAATTGGATTGGGAAGTCAGAAGGAGCATTGATTAAATTCCAAATTCCAAGCACCAAATTCCAAACAAATTCCAAATTCCAAGCACCAAATTCCAAACGATTTATTGAGGTGTTTACGACAAGGCCAGATACGGTATTTGGGGCAACATTTTTGGTATTGGCTCCAGAGCATCCGTTAGTTTCGGAAATTACCACACCTGGACATAGAGAAGAAGTTGAGAAATATATTGAAGAGACAAAGAAGAAATTAGACGTTGAAAGGCAAGAAGAAAAAGAAAAAACAGGAGTTTTTACAGGAGCGTACGCTATCAACCCTGCCTCAGGAAAAGAAATACCTATTTGGATTGCTGATTATGTTTTACCTTATTATGGCACTGGAGCAATTATGGCAGTGCCAGCACACGATCAAAGAGATTTTGAGTTTGCGAAAAAATATGGTTTGCCGATTATTGAAGTGGTATCTCAAAACTCAAAACTCAAAACTCAAAACCACAACTCAAAACTCAAAACTAAATTAGAAGAAGCTTATGAAGGAGAAGGAACCTTAGTAAATTCGGGACAGTTTGATGGAATGCTATCGCAAAAAGCAAGAGAAGAAATCGTAAAATGGCTGAAATTAAAAGGGCTAGCAGAGTTTGCTATAAATTACAAACTTCGCGACTGGATATTTTCACGGCAAAGATATTGGGGAGAACCTATACCACTCGTTTTTTGCGAAGAGTGCAAAAAACGAATAGAAAATTCCAATATCCAAATTCCAAATTCTAAACAAGCACCAAATTCCAAATTCCAAATTCAAAACTACGAATATTCTTTGGGAGAAATTTTAAATCCTGGGTGGGTGGCTCTGCCAGAAGAAGAACTACCTTTAACTTTACCAAAAGTAGAGAAATATCAACCAACAGGCACAGGAGAATCACCTTTGGCTGCAATAAGAGAGTGGGTTGAAACAAAATGTCCAAAATGTGGAGCGCCCGCAAAAAGAGAAACAAATACAATGCCTCAATGGGCGGGTTCCTGCTGGTATTTTATTAGATATGTGGATCCAAATAATAATAAGGCTTTAGCTGATAGAAAATTAATGGAATATTGGCTTCCTGTAGATTTTTATATAGGAGGAGCCGAACATGCAGTTTTGCATCTTTTATACGCTCGTTTTTGGACAAAATTTTTGTATGATCAGGGAATTTTGCCATTTGATGAGCCATTTCTGAAATTAAGAAATCAAGGTTTAATTTTAGCACCAGATGGCCAAAAAATGTCAAAATCTAAGGGAAATGTAATTAATCCTGATGATTTAGTAAAAAAATACGGAGCTGACGCCTTTAGATTATATGAAATGTTTATGGGCCCATTTGACCAACCAATTGCCTGGGATCCAAAAGGAATACTCGGAACGAGAAGATTCTTAGATAAAATATGGAGAATTTTTCAAAATTCTAAATCCGAAACCCTAAATTCTAAACAAATCCAAAATCCAAAATCCAAAATCCAAAATATCAAAAGAA
>JAGGTU010000004.1 GCA_021163545.1 bacterium
AAAGCATTTATTGTCTCCAAAGGAGCTGAACCCAAAACTGTTACTGCACTTGCCCCTCCTTCTTTTGCTAGCCTAACCTCTGTTTTCCCTCGATCCATACATTTTAAATCTGCAATAATATAAGGAGTTGGTGGAACTTTTTGTTTCTTTTCTATTTCCTCTTCTTGGATGACTCGGAAAATATCTCTCCAGCCCCCTGTTTTTGTTTCTCCTTGGAAATTTCTTAACACTCTAGCGCTCCAAAAATTTCTAATCGCCTCAATTCCTTTAATCCCATAATTTTTAATTAATGGGGTACCTGCTTCGATAATAATTCTTTTGTCTAAAGGCAGCTGAGAAATTATATTTCTTGCTTCCTCTAAAGTACTGTTTAGGGCAATTTGGAGATATTTTTGTTTTTTATTTAATTTTGCCATTTTAGTTTTTTTAATTTTTTCCATTTTTGATTAATTTTCATATTAAGAATTTAACCACTAGATACCCTAAAATTGTAAAAAATGAAATTGTCGGAAGAGCTGGCAAGGGTTTTCTTTTCTTTTGTGAAAGAAATAAAAGAAAGGTAAGTAAAATTCCAAAGACAGCAAAAGCTGCCACAACTAAAGAGCTTGTGATACCATAAACTGCAATAAGAGAGGAAGAAAACATTAAAGGAAAAGCAATATCTCCTCCTCCCAAAATCACAAATTCCTTACCCGACTGGACTTTTTCTAAAGAAGCAGAAAGATTAGTAAACTTGTGAGGAATTATTAATCCCATCATTGTGCCGCTTTTGAGCATAGAAGTTGCCATTTTTTGCATGTGTTTTGTTTTATAAACAGCAATAAAATCATATATAGACAATAGAGCTAAAAGTATCACAAAAGCCTCTGGCTGGAAACTTAATCCAAGTATTGCAGAAATACCAGCCAACCCCAATCCAATAAAAAGATTATGGTTTAAAAGGGTTGGGTGTTTTGCTCGTCGATATACAAGCAGGGCGCAAAAAAGAAGAGGTAGAAGGTTTGTAAATAAAAAGTTATTGGGCAGAAAGGAAGAAAGTAAAGAAAGAACAATTAAAACTCCATATGCTCCTGAGAAAAAATATACTACTTTAAAAATTCTACCTCTTACTTTTTTTAGCTTCGGAAAATAAACCAAAAACAAAATTAGACCGGTGCCAAAAAAGAAAAGAGTTATAAATTCACCTATGGTTAAAGTAGGCATCTCGATTTTCTCCTTTAGTATAATCTTTTGGACCTGTTGAGCTGTAAATAGACCTAAAGAAAAAATAAAAATCGCAATTATTCCCTCCAATAAGAATATTTGCAATATGGGTTTTTTCATTGTTTAAGCCAGTTTAATATTTTCTCAACTTCATTTTTTATATCCTCTGCTCCTAAAATTATGATAACAATTCTATGTGATCTCTGACTATCCTTTAGATTAAAAACGAATAACCCTATTTGGCCAAAGTCAGGCACAAAGCCTGCTTTTCCGCCAATAAAATCTTCTCTTTTTGAGAAAATATTTTGGTTTGTGAGTTTTATATCTTTAAATTGGCCGGCAAAATTTACCAACTCGCCTTTGGTAATATCAAACAAAGGAGGTCTGTTGAAAAGAATATATCTTGCTAAATAAAAAAGGTCTTTAGCTGAAGCTTTGTTTTGACTTAGGTTCTCAAAAGATACAAACTCTGTATTCTCCATCATAATCGCTTTTGCCTTTTTCTGAATTAAAGCTTTTGTTTTATCCTGACCCAAAAAATATGTTAGAGCTATCATTGCCTCTTTTGATGATCCAATAAGCATAGGGTAAAGCAACTCTACCACTCCATATTTTTGACCCTCTTTTAATATTTGTGACCTTCTCTCTTTATATAATATAGCCTTTGTAATTTCTACTTTTTTCCTTAAATCCACATTTTCTGCTACAACAGAGGCAACCAACAGATATGACAACTCTCCCATAGGATAAGTCGTGAGATAACTTTTCTTTAAAATGACCTGACCTGAATCTAAATCTGCCACAAGATAACTTTTAGCAGAAAGAGAAATTGGGTTGGAAATTTGAAGCAGAGCTGAATCTTTATTCTTTTGATCTATTACCAAAACCGGCATGTTCTTTTTTGCAAAGTCAAAGACTTTTTTAGCAGAAGGGTTGTCTAATCTAATACATCCGCCTGAAAACGACGATTTTAATCTCTTGCCATTTTTATAATAAGGTTCACCATGAATATAGTATTTACCATAAAAATGAACACTATAGGGCATATATACATTAGAAATATTAGAATAGCCAATTTTGTATTTTGCCAAAACATAATAAACACCTGCTGGGGTTCCTCCCCAGATATCAGGGTTACCCTTGGCCAAAATATCAAATGTCTCTTTTGGGGCTCCTTCTTTAAAAAGTGAGAGTTTGTTCTCTTCCAAATTTATCTCTATAAAATCTTGTTTTTCTTTTATAAGGGCCTCCTCTTTAAAAGAAAAATCTGGCAATATAAGAGGGTGTGTTGAGAGGTGGCTCTCTCCTAAAATATTTATGAATGCCAAACCAGCTATGAGTAATTTCAACAAACTCCACATAATCAAATCAAGTTTTTTTCTTTTTCCAGGCCTCTCTACATTTTTGAATTATAAACCTTGAAGGGGTACGATATGTTAGTTTTCTTCTTTTTGCTCTTTTTCGAGTCTTTTTGTAAGTTGCTTTCATAATGAAACTGCATCAAGTAATCTTTTTCTTGCCGATTCTTTCTCTCTTAGCGAAATTTGAGCTTTTTGGATAGCTTTTTCCATAATCTCAATTGTTTCATCATAAGTTGATCTAGATACAGGATAAGGAGTGGCATCTTTACCTCCATGGGCAAAAGAAAATCTTGCTGGATCCTCATAGGAGGGTTTTTTGCCATAAATTAACTCTGCAACTAAAGTTAAGGCTCTTATTGTTTTGGGACCTATTCCTTTAGTTCTAATTAACTCCTCAAAAGTTTTTGGTTTCAAAAAATGGGCTGCTTCAATTGTTGCTTTAAGTCTCTTTAAATCAAATTTTTCCTTTAAAACAGGGTGCCAGTGAAACTCAACATCTTTTAGGCTTATTAGAGTTAACTGTCCAATTTGCTGTTTTTTAATTAAAGCACTGGAGTGTTTTTGAAGTAAAACGAAATCTTTAAAAAAGGTTTTTGGTTCTTCTCTTACCATTTCTACACAAATTTCTCTTGTTTCTTTGCTTTTTTTTGCGATTAAATTTAAAGGTTTTACTCTTTTTTGGGTTGCAATGCCAGAATGTGGCTCCTCTACAAAATCTTTCACTTTATCTGAAAACCAATGATATCTCCTTGCGGTTGCATTTTCGTCATTCATTCCTTGCTGAATGACCGCCCATTTTCCACTATTTACAAAAATTAAATTATGATGATACAAGGTATAACCATCTTGCAAAGCTGAATTATCAATTTTTGCTGAAATTTTTGAGGCATAAATTAAACTTTCAATCATCTTTTGATCTAACCCTATCGCTTCTCCCCATTGTTTAATTTGATCTGGTGTTTTTAACGAAGTTTTGCCTTTCCCTCCACAAACAAATATCTTCAGATCTTTTTCTATCCCACGAATTCCTTCTTTTAGAGCGGCCAAGGTTGTGGTAGTAAGACCAGAAGAATTGTAATCAAAGGAAAGGACGCAACCCAAACTTTGAAACCACACAGGATCTGATAGTCTTTCTAAAAAAACTTCTACCCCGAACTCTTCAATAATGGCTATTACTATACTACGAGCCAATCTCTTCATTCTGTTAAATAGCCATGGGGGGCAGTGACCACTATCAAGTGGAATTGTAGCTATACCCGTGCGCATATAATTCTTTTTCTAAAATTTTAATTTTCTTAAACTTCTCTAGGTGAAAGGTCCCTACTTCCTTTATAAATTTTATAATCTCCTTTTTCTCTCTTAGCTGAATGTGATACCAAACCCCTTTTTTAGAGACGTGCTGATAGGGACCAGTAAAGCGAATATCAATATCAGAAAAAAGCATCATCGCTTCTTTTAAAAATTGATAATTGGCTTGATGAATTGCAATCCGTGAGTTTAAATAAGAAGAGTCGACGCTCCCCTCTGCATCAAAAACGCCTGCGAGAAAATATTTTTTGTTTATTAAATCTAAATTTTTAACTAACTCGGGAATTTCTCCTACTTTTACCTTTAAAACTTGAGTCACGAATCTAAAAATTGGTTTATTGCCTACTTGAAGCACATTTTTGTGGGGATAAACAAAAAGCGGCATTTTCACATTAAACAATTGTTCAAAAAGGGGGCGAAGAATTTTCTCAAGCTGTGGAATGGACTTTTCGGTGGTGTTTATGAGATAATGTCCTCTATGCTGAGCGAGATGTCCATCTCCACAAAACCAGCCTAGAAAATAAGAAAGCTTTGGAGTAATAAATTTTGGTAGCCTCACTGGAACAGGAACTTTATGAACACTGAAGGTAAAATTACTGTTATATATTTGCTCCCATTTCTTTTGAAGCTCCCTTTGAGATTTGTGGCAATATTTCCCCCACAGAATAAGAAGCTTATATAAATTCTGAATTGAAATAGCCTTTTTCCCGTTTTTATAAGAGTAAAACATTGTAGAATGAACTCCTAATTCTTCTGGGATGAGTTTTCTAATTCTTAATCTCCTCCAGTTATTTTCTACCATCTCTTTCCAGATCTGTTGAATAAAGCCTTCTACCCCTTTCAAATAAATGGAAGAGTTTTTATCATCAGTGTTATTAATCAAATCTAACAAATAATTCTTTAAAGGAATTGCAGGCTTGTCCGGAATATTATTAATATTACAGACTGTATAAGAATAATCTTCTACTATAGACGAATTTGTAGCAATTCCTGTTCTCATCAATTTCATCATAACAAAAAGCTGGCTTTTCAGCCAGCACCCCCAAATAAGTTCGCAGTAAAGAGTTTAGTTTCTTGAAACTCTTATTAAGCCAGAACAAGGAATTATCTCAATTCCTCTTTTTTCTAGCTCATCTAAAAGTAAATTAACCCCTAAAGAATCAGAGGATATATGTCCTGCAATAACTACATTCACTAATGCATTCTCGGCTTCTTTTTTGTGCTCTTCTGAAATATGCATTCCGACGATTGTTCCAATACCAACCTGCGCCATCTTCTCATAAAGTTTTGGTGAACCTTCTGTGCCTCCTGTAATTTCTGTTAAAGCAATTTTTCCGCATCGGTTTTCTTTATCTCCAACAAAAATTTTAGGACCGGCTCCCAGTTTTGTTGCTCGTTTATATTCCGGAATCGACTTCAAAAGAGCCAAAAGGTCTTTCAATCTCTCTGGCT
>JAGGTU010000034.1 GCA_021163545.1 bacterium
ACCAATAAGAAAATAGCCGTAATTGGAGCAGGCATTGTTGGGCTTTGTTTGGCAAAAAGACTCAGAGAGAAAGGATTTAAAGTAGTTGTTTTTGAGAAAAACAAAGAAATAGGAGAGAAACCTTGCACCGGTTTAATTTCTGAAAGAGTATTTGAGTTTATTCCCGAGGCTTCAAACATTGCAAAGAAAAAAGTAGATTATTTAGTTGCTCATTTTCCAAGAAAAAATATTCAGATAAAATTTAACCCCCCTTTGTATCTTTTTGAGAGAAAAGAACTAGATGAGCTTGCAGCTAGGTTAGCAAAGAAAGCCGGGGTGGAGCTGCGTTTGGCAGAAAAGATAAATGAACTCCCAAAAGATTTCTTTAGAATTGTAGGTTGCGATGGAGCTCTTTCTAAAACAAGAGAATTATTGGACCTGCCAACCCCTTCTTTAAGGTTAGGATTGCAATACTTTTATAAAGAGGATTCAAATCTAGAAATAGAAATTTGGCCCAAGAAAGAAATTTCTGGGTTTATATGGAGAGTACCAAGAGAAAGTAAAGTAGAATATGGAATACTTGGCAGTCCAAAAAAATCCTATCAGGCACTTTCGCATTTTTTAAATGAAAGAAACATTCAAATAAAAAAAGAAAATTTAAAAGCGGCTTTAGTGCCTTCGGGCATCATTCTCCCGAAACACAAACAGATTACTTTATGTGGCGATGCAGCAGGACTGACTACTCCCTTAAGCGGAGGAGGAGTCATTTGGGGATTAAAAGCAGTAGAGATTTTAGTAGAAGAATTTCCAGACTTTTTGTCTTATAGAAAAAAAGCATATAAGTTTTTTGCTCCAAAGATTAGAAAAACAAACCAAATAATGAACCTTATTTACAAGGTTTTTGGCGGCAATTTATCCTTACTTCTTCCTAAAAAGGTTGAAATTGACACCAATTTATTCTATTCTTTTTTGAGATATAAAATTTATTTTTAAGGTGGGGTGCGCCGAACTGGTAAGGCACCGCTCTCGAAAAGCGGCTCCCATTTTTTTGGGATTGTGGGTTCGAATCCCACCCCCACCGCATGCACCGTAAGGTGCACGGAAAAGTGTTATTAAAACAAATTCTTAGGAACTGGTTAGAACAATGACAAGCACTACACAAACAACACAAAGACCACCAATAGTAGTAATTTTAGGCCACATTGATCATGGCAAATCTTCGCTTTTAGAGGCAATAAAAGATCTAAAAATTACCCAAAAAGAAGCCGGGGGAATTACTCAACACATTGGTGCTTATCAAATTGAGCATAAAGGAGAAAAAATTACTTTTTTGGACACCCCGGGACATGAGGCTTTTTGGGCAATACGCTCCCGTGGAGCAAAAGTGGCTGATATTGCAATTTTAGTTGTAGCCGCGGATGAGGGAGTGAAACCTCAAACTGTTGAGGCAATAAAGTGCATAAAAGAGGCGAACATTCCTACGATTGTGGCAATAAATAAAATTGATAAACCTGAGGCAAATCCAGTGAAAGTTAAACAAGAATTGGCAAAAGAAGGTGTTTTAGTAGAAGGATTCGGTGGGGATGTGCCGGTAGTTGAAACTTCAGCTAAAACAAGACAAGGTGTTGATGAATTAATGGAAATGATCCTTTTGGTGGCTCAAATGGAAAATTTAAAGGCTGATTTACAAAAAACACCCGAGGGGGTGGTAATTGAGGCGTATTTGGATCCAAAAAGAGGCCCCACAGCCACTTTAATTGTAAAAGAAGGAATATTAAAAGAAGGAGATGTTATTGCTACAAAAAGTGTTGTAGGGAAAGCAAGAATCTTGGAAGATTTTCGGGGAAAAAGAATAAAAGAAGCTTACCCTTCTCAACCTGTAGTTGTAATTGGGTTTGAAGAGGTGCCTATTGTGGGAGAACAGTTTAGGAAATTTGCAAGCTTAGAAGAAGCAAGAGAACAGGTAGTAAAGGAGAAAAAAGAAACAAAAAGAACGATTGTTGAACCAGGAAAAAAGATATTAAATTTAATTATCAAGGCAGATGTTTTAGGTTCTCTTGAGGCAATAGAAACAGTTATTGAAAGATTGCCTCAATCGGAGGTTATCTTAAGAGTTCTGAAAAGCGATGTAGGAGATGTAAACGAAGAAGATGTAGCTTTGGCAATAAGCGGAGAAGCAAAAATTTTAGCCTTTAGAGTAAAAAATACACCCCAAGCAGAAAGACTCGCAAGAGACAAAGGAGTAAAGATCTTTCATTTTGAGATTATCTACGATTTAGCTCAAAAAATAAGGGAACTAATTAGAGAAATTGTAGAGTCAGAAGTTGTGAGAGAAGATATAGGCCAGTTAAGAGTTTTAGTTGTATTTAGAACAGAACCAAACCGTCAAATTGTTGGAGGTCGAGTTATTAAAGGCGAATTCATAAAAGGTGCAAAAGTAGAAATATTTAGGGAAGAGAAGAAAATAGGCCAAGGGAAAATTCTCAATTTACAGAAAGAAAAGAAAGACATCGAAAAAGGCCAAGAAGGAGACGAAATAGGTATTTTATATGAAGGTGGCGCCAAGATAAAAGAAGGAGATATTTTAAAAGCCTTTATTGAAAAGAGAAAGACAATTGAGATATAATAATTATAAAGGTCGTTAAAACAATTATTTAGGTATTCTTATGGAGGAACAAAAAAGCAAAAAACCAGTTTATATTACAATAAGCTGGATGGATTGTTTTAAATTCTGGTTGGCAGGTTTTCTCTTTTTACTTTTCTTGGCGATTCTTTCAAGTCTCCTAGGATGGTTAGGTTAATTTATAGATAATGGTTGAAAGACGTCAACGTCTTCAAGAAGTTATAAAAAAAGAACTTGCCCAGATTATAGAAAAAGAGATAGATTTTCAGAAAGATACAATTGTTACCGTTTCTGGAGTAAACATCTCCCCGGATTTATCCGAGGCAAAGATTTTTATTAGCGTACTGCCTGATGAGAATCTTCAAGAAGCCCTTTCCATTTTAAAAAGGAGAATCGGTTTTTTACAGAGAGCAATTAACAAATTGGTCAATATAAAAAGAACTCCAAAGCTTGTCATTGTTGAAGATAAAGGTCTGAAAAATGCAGCAAGGGTTGAAGAATTGTTAGAAAAGATTAAAAAAGAAAATGAGGCCAGGTAGCCAAGTAGCAAGGCGAGGGACTGCAAATCCCTTATACGCGGGTGCAAATCCCGCCCTGGCCTCATCGCCGGGGTGGCGGAACTGGTAGACGCGAGAGGCTTAAAACCTCTTGGGGTTGTTAGCCCCGTGTGGGTTCGAGTCCCACCCCCGGCACA
>JAGGTU010000028.1 GCA_021163545.1 bacterium
AGCATGCTGCGAATTAATTCTATAAAGAAGAAAGCGAAGAAAGTAATTTTTATGGAGCATCTTTATCAAAGCGAGGCAACAAGTTTCAAAGTAGCTCCCGCAGGCGGCTGAGCACGGTCTCCGAGCGAAGCCCCGCTAAGCGGGGCAAAGCGAGGAGTCAGCCGCCGAGGGCGCAGGCTGCCGAACCTCGCTGGGGTTCGGACAGCCGGTACTTTGAAACTTTGTTGCCGAGCGACTCTTCTAAAACTACTTCAAGTATAAATTGTTAATAAACTGCGCAATTTCTATTCCTTAGGAACTTCCATTTCTTCTGGTTGAGCTAATACCTCTTCCAGTTCATCTAAATTCTCTAAAACTGCTCCTGCCCCTCTTACAACAGCTGTCAATGGATCTTCAACAATCTTTGTGGGAATGCGAGTTTCTTTTGCAATGAGCGCATCTAATCCTCTCAATAGAGCCCCACCACCTGTTAAATAAATTCCTTTCAGCATAATATCTGCAACTAATTCTGGTGGTGTCTCTTCAATTGCATTTTTAATTTCTCCTACAATCTCTCTTACCGATTTCTCAATCGCTCTTTTGATATCCTCTTCATTAACCACTACCTCCTCAGGTAAGCCGGTAATTAAATTTCTTCCTCTGATTGGCATTTCTCTTTTCTCCTTTTTCTCCCTTCTTTGTTTAAAAAGATAAGCATTTCCCAACCTTATTTTAGCCTCCTCTGCTGTTTTTTCTCCAATTAAAAGTTTGTATTCTTCTTGTACAAAATTAATTACATCTTGGTTTAATTTATCCCCGGCTACCTTCAGACTTTTTGATAGGACAATCCCGCCAAGAGAGATAACCGCAATTTCTGTTGTACCCCCACCTATGTCAACAACAAAATTTCCTCCTGCCTCTTGTACAGGTAGCTTTGCTCCAATTGCTGCAGCCATTGGTTGTTCTATCAAAAATACTTTCTGGGCCCCGGCATTCTTCCCCGCTTCTCTTACAGCTCTTTTCTCTACTTCTGTTAAACCGCAAGGTATTCCTATAATAACCCGGGGTCTTGGAAAAATAACCCTCTCCTGATAAACTTTCTGAACAAAATATTTCAACATTTGCTCGGCCACTTCAAAATCTGAAATTACTCCATGAGAGAGTGGTCTTGTGGCTACAATATTGGCCGGAGTTCTCCCAACCATTTTCTTTGCTTCTTTTCCAATTGCTAGAATCTGATTAGTTTTTTGGTTGATAGCCACAACCGAGGGTTCTCTAATTACAATCCCCTCTCCCTTTACATAGACCAAAGTATTAGCTGTCCCAAGATCAATGGCAATATCTTTTCCGAATTTTGAGAATAATTTTTTAAACATAATGTTTTTCTTTTAAAAATTTTATAACATCTTTAATCTTGATTAAGTGAATTTTCTTTTTACTCCTTTCTTTTATTTCGACTTGCTTTTTAGATAATGTTTTCTTGCTTACAACTATCCTTAAAGGAATTCCAAGTAGATCAGACTCAACAAGTTTCTCTCCGATGCTTTCTTTCTGCCTGTCATCATATAGTACTTCTAAAGATGCTTTTTGTAAATTGTCGTATATTTTCTCTGCGGCTTTAAAAACACTTCTTTCTTTAATTTCTATAGGGAGCAAATGTATTTGATATGGGGCCACTTCTTGTGGCCAAATAATACCCCCTTCATCATGGTTTACCTCCACAATTGTTGCCATTAACCTCCCAAGCCCTATTCCATAACAGCCCATAACAATAGGTCTCTTTGCACCTTTTTTATCAATATAATAGGCATCGAATGCTTTGGAATATTTTGTTCCCAGAGGAAAGATATTGCCTACCTCTATTCCTCTCTCTTTTGCTATTCTTCCTTCTTTACATTTAGGACAGATCTGACCTTCTTTTACTTTTGCAATTTCTTTGTTCTGAGCAAAATCACATTTTGAGCAGTAAAATATTGTATCTTCTCCTGCGGGAGTCACAACTTGAAATTCATGAGACACTCCTTTAGTAAATCCTGCTGCTGATGCTTCAACTATCTTCACTTTCAAGTTGCATCTTCTAAAAACTCTTAAATATGCATTTATAACCTTTTTATAATATCTCTCAAAATCTTTTTCGTCTGGATGAAAACTATATAAATCTTTCATCACAAATTCTCTTGCTCGCAGAAGTCCTCCAAAAAATCTTAACTCATTTCTAAATTTTGTCTGAATTTGAAAAAGATAAACAGGCAAATCTCTCCATGAGTGAATTTGTTTCTGAACAATCTGAGTAATTACCTCCTCATGCGTAGGTCCTAGGGTAAATTCTTTTCCGTGTCTGTCTTTAAACTTAAATAAAATTTGCCCCACACTTTTCCAACGGCCGGTCTTCTCCCAAATATATTTTGGTTGAAGAGCGGGCAAGAAAACCTCCTGAGCTCCTATTCTTAACATCTCCTCTCGAATGATATTCTCTATTTTTTTATGAACCAAAAATCCCAAAGGTAAAAGACTATAAACCCCAGATGATAACTGATCAATAAAACCTCCTTTTATAAGTAATCTATGAGAGGTTACCTCTATCTTTTCTGAGACTGCTTTTTGGGTTTTGTAGAACAATTTAGATTGTTTCATACTCTAAAAAAATTGCTTAATGTCTTTAAAAGTAATTAGCAACAAAAGCAAAATAAGGAAGATATATCCAGCCAAGTTAAAGTTCCTTTCGATTTTCTCAGGCACTGGTTTTCTAAATAAGGCTTCGTATAAAACAAAAATCAGTCTTCCGCCATCTGTACCAGGAATGGGAAGAATATTAATGACTCCCAAAGACAGAGAAAGGAGACCAACAAGACTCAAAAGGGCAATTATTCCTTCCTTTAAAGTTGTCTCTACTAAAAAGAAAATGCCAACTGGCCCACTCACTGCTTCTGCAACAGGCTGAATTGTTTCTTCTTCAAAGGAAAGTTTAATAAGCCTCCCGAATACTCTAAAAGAATAATCTAAAAGGTTCAATGAATGGAGAAATCCGGAGAAAATTTTCTGAGATAAACTTTGATATTGCAAATGTGCTACAGGGGCAATTTGTATTCCCAAAGGCCCTTGGCCCTCGGGCGGATTTTCTCTGGGGATAATCTCAACTCGTCTTTGGTTTTCTTCTCTTAAGTTTCTAACCTCTAAGATAACTTTTTGGCCTTTGTTCTGGTTGATGAATTCAATAAACTCTTCTAAACTACCAAACTTTTGGTTATTAGCTGAGATTATAAGATCATATACTTTAAGCCCGGCTTTCTGTGCTGGAGAGCCTTCTGCCACATAACCAATTGTAATATACTGATTTTCCTCCCCAAATAAGAATTTCTGTCCAAATAATGAAGGTAAGTAAGTCTCAAATTGATTGACTGCTAAAACTATATAAAAAATAACTACCGCCAGAAGAAAATTAGCCGTCACCCCTGCAAGAAGTATTTTTGATTTGACCAAAGGTCTTTGAAACACGAAGCTTCTCTTTTTTTCAACCTCTTGATACCTATCTTCTCCATACAGCCTTACAAAGCCCCCAAAAGGAAGAAGATTTATTGAATAAATTGTTTCTCCTATTTTTTTGCCAAAAATACGCGGAGGTAAGCCAAAACCAAACTCTTCTACCTTAATGTTAGCTCTCTTGGCCGCAAGAAAATGGAAAAACTCATGAATAAAAATTAAAAAACCTAATATTAAAATGAATACCACTACCTCCACAATCATGATTCCATAATTTCCTTTGTTTTTTGTTGTGAAATTTCCTCCACTTTTTGATTATACTCATCTACCACTTCCTGCACTTCTTCTTTAACCTTATACTTTTCATCTTCTGAAATTTCCTTTTCTTCAAAAAGACGTCGAACTTCTTTCAAAACATTATCTCTCCATCGACGAATTTTTTCTCTTACTTCCTCTTTTTCTTTATTAACCCTCCCCACTAAATTCTGCCTAAACTCTTCAGTTAAAGGGGGTAAATTAATACGAATATTGTTTTGCTCAACCACCGGAGAAGTGCCAAGATCTGCCTGATTGAGTGCTTTCTCAATTGCTTCTATGGCATTTTTATCCCAAGGCTGAATAAGAATTTCTCTTGGTTCAGGACACAAAATAGCAGCTATCTGCTTCAATTTCACTTTTGAGCCATAATAATCTACTAACAAATCCTCAACCAAAGCCGGAGTTGCTCTGCCTGTTCTTATTCTATTAAGTTGCTCTTTAAAATTATTAATAATTTCCTCGAGTTCTGATTTGTGTTTCTGAATCACCTCTCTCATAGTTCTAAAAATAATAATTCTAAAGCTAATTCAGGGTTTACATTGGAATTTGTAATTAAATAATATATCTCCTGTAAATTAGTCAAAATTCTCTGCAACTGATCCTTTGTCCATATATGGTCTTTGTTTTGACCAATTAATTCTTTATACATTAAATCTCTAAAATAAGCGAGCCATATCTCCAGGATCTTCTCAATGTTTTCGTTCTTTGCAATTTCCTTTGCATATTTAAATTTCACATACATTGACTGATTTTTAAGTTGATTGATTTCTTGAATTCTTTTTCGGGTTTCTTCCAAGATATTTTGATCAGCTGCAGCATTCAAAATCAATCCAACTTTTTTATTTAAAAATTCTATATTTATGTCTTTTAAATTTTCAAGTTGCAATATCATACCTGATACTAATCCTTCTTGTACTGGCTCAAATTGAATCTTCTGACATCTTGAAACAATTGTGGGAAGTATTTTATAAGGGTATTCAGAAACTAAGATTATAACCACATTTCCTTTTGGCTCCTCAAGTTGTTTCAAAAGAGCACTTTGCGCATCAAAACTTAATTTATGAGCTTCATCAATAATTGCAACTTTCCATAGATTCTTCTGAGTAGATAATGCTAATTTCTCTTTCAGCTCTCTTATTTTCTCTATAGGAATAACCGATTTTGACGCTTCTGGCTCAAGAAAAATAAGATTAGGCCAGATTTTTTTCTCGATCTGATAACATATTTCACATTGATTACAAGGCTGATTGTTATCCCTATTTAAGCAATTTAGATATTTTGCAAACTCAATGGCTACTTTCTTTTTACCAATATGTGAGGGCCCAAAAAATAAATATGCATGGGAAACCCTATTTTCTTTTACGCTTTTAATTAGAAAATTCCATTGTTTTTGATGCCCAATAATCATTTGGTTTTTGTCATAATGCTTTTTTTATAAACATCTAAATTTTCTAAGACGATTCCTGTGCCTTTAGCAACACAAAAAAGCGGTTGGTCAGCCACAAAGCAAGGAACGCCTGTTTTTTTGGCAATAAGTTGGTCAATATTTCTAAGGAGTGCGCCTCCACCTGAAGCTACCATTCCTTTGTCCATAATATCAGCAGCAAGTTCTGGAGGAGTAGAGCGCAAAACTGCTTTAACAGCCTGAATAATCTCTTCTAATACCCCTGAGATTGCTTCACATACTTCGTTTGAAGTAACTTTAATAACCTTTGGTAAACCGGAAAGTAGATCCCTTCCTTTTACCTCCATCTCTTTTGCCTTTTTTTCAAAGACTGCCGTGCCAATCTTAATTTTAATATCTTCTGCTGTCTGTTCTCCTATTGCTAAATTATGTTTTCTTTTAATATAGTCAGAAATAGCAAGATTCATTCTGTCTCCTGCCACCCTTACCGAGTTTACTGTCACAATACCACCCAAAGAAATCACAGCTACTTCTGTTGTTCCTCCCCCAATATCAATAATTAAATGGCCTGAGCAACTATTTATTGGAATGCCAGCTCCAATTGCTGCTAAAATTGGTTCTTTTGCCACATAGGCGGCTTTCGCTCCTGCCTCCATTGCCGCTTCAATGACAGCTCTTTTCTCAGTTGAAGTAATCCCTGCTGGAACTGAAATTATCAATTCTGGTTTAAAAATTTGATACCAGGGTTTTGTTTTATTAATGAAATATCTAAGCATTGCTAAGGTAACCTTATAGTCTGCTATTACTCCATCCTTTAGCGGGCGGTAAACTCTAATTGTCTCAGGAGTCCTGCCTGTCATTTCCTTTGCCTCCTTTCCTACGGCTAAAATCTTATTCTCGTCAACAGAAATAGCAACAACTGAAGGTTCGTTTAAAACTATTCCTTTTTTAGGAACCCAGACAAGAGAGTTACATGTTCCAAGATCTATGCCTATTTTTTGTACCAACATAGTTTTGACTGATTGGCTATTTGACTGTTTGGTTAATTAGCTAATTTGTAAATTAGTCAACTTGTTACTCTTTTTATATCTGCGCCAATTTTTTGAAGCCTTTCTTCTATTTTTTCATAGCCTCTATCTATTTGATAGACATTATTAATAATGGTGGTCCCTTTTGCTATTAATGCTCCGGCAATCAAAGATGCGCCTCCTCTTATATCGGGTGAATCCACTTCAATTCCAAAAAGCGGGGTTTGCCCATTTACAATAGCCCTATGTGGATCAGCAAAAATAATTTGTGCTCCCATTTTATTCAATTCTTCCAAATATTTCAATCGCCCCTCATATAAAGGATCATGCAAAAGAGTCAATCCAGGAGTTTGGGTAGCTAATGCTCCAAATAAAGGAAGAAGATCTGTTGGAATGCCAGGATAAGGTAATGCTTGCACTTTATCAATTTTAAGATAACTCCAAGGTTTTACCTTAAGTGTGTTTTGGTCAATTATTTCAAAAGGTAAGCCAAAATTTTTTAACTTTTTAAGGGTTAACTCTAGAAACTTAAATTCAACATTTTTGACTAAGACCTCGCCTTTTGCGGCGGCAGCCATTAAAATAAAGGTTCCTGCCTCAATAGGATCATACATTAGTTTATGTTCAAACCCTTTAAGCTCTTTTTTGCCTTTTATTTTATAAGTGTGGGTATCTAAACATTCTATTTCAACTCCCATTTTTCTTAACACTTTTACTAACTCTTGCACAGGATAATCACCATCGGCGCATTTTAAAAGCGCTTCTTTTTCACAAGTTGAAAGATATAAAAGGATATTTTCTGTTGTTGTGACACTAAATTCACTTAAAATCACTAAGTTGGAAGTTCTTTCCTGTGGTCTTGAAAATACAAAACTGTCTTCTTTGGCAACAATTTCTACACCAAGCTGAGAAAAAGCATCTAAATGGGTGGTGATAGGTCTTGCACCAATTAGACATCCTCCCGGCTGTGGAATTTCCACTTCTTTAAAATTGGCAAGTAAGGCTCCAATTAGTAAAACAGATCCTCTTAGTTTTGAAACTAATTTTTTATTTAGTTTGCTGGGATGAATGTCTCCTGCCTTTATTCTAACTTTCCTTTCATCCAGCCAAGTAACCTCTGCTCCTAAGCTTTTTATAATTTCTATTAAAGTTAAAACATCTTTAATAAGTGGAAGATTATCAATAACACAGAACTCTTTTGTCAAAAGCGAGGCTGCCAAAACCGGAAAGGCGGCGTTTTTGGCGCCCATAGCAGCAATCTCGCCCTTAAGTGGCTTGGCTCCTTGAATAATAAATTTCTCTGTCATGTTCTTTGACTTTTTTGATATTAAAACAATTTTTTGTTTTTGGCAAATTTCCAGTTGAAATACTACGAGGATTTAGTTAAAATTAATTCAATGCGCAAAACTCAGAAAAAAATTCTCTTTCTTTGTCTGGTTTTATTCTTTATCCTCTCCTCTTCATTTTTTGTTTTTTATTCCCAAGGATATCGGTTTGATTTTAAGAATAAGAAGATAGTTCAAACAGGTGGGCTGTTTTTAAAAATCATACCCTCGGGAGTTAAAATTTATCTCAATGGAAAATACCTCAAAAAAACAAATTTTTTGTTTAATTCTCTGTTTTTAAACAACTTAATTCCTAACGAATACACAATTCAGGTTCAAAAAGAGGGATATCATTCTTGGGAAAAAACGCTCCCAATCGAAGAGCTGAAGGTTACCGAGGCAAAGTATATAATGCTTTTCCCAAAAAAAATCGACTTTCAAAACATAGAGGGAAATATTCAGCAAATTTTTCCCTCTCCTTCAAATGAATATTTTATTCTGCAAAAAAAAATTAATAACACTTGGCAATTAGTTTTACTTTCATCCTCTCTTCAAAAAGAAGTTTTGTTGAATGAAGAAGATATTTCTTCATCTCAAACCCAAAAAACGAAATTGAAAAAATCTTTACCAAAGCGAATTCAAAATATCATTTGGGCAAGTAATGAAAGAAAAATCCTTCTTCAATTAGAGGACGGCAACCAAATAAAACATTTGCTAGTGGGTTTGGAAAATAAAAAGATTCAAGAAATTAACCTCAAGGATATTAAAATTCGTGAAATAAAATTTCACCCAAAAGACTCTAATACATTATATGCGTTGGGTGCCAAAATCAATCAAGTAAAGGAAGAATCTTGGCAAATGTTTATCATCAAAGCGCCAACTTTTCTCCCAGCCGAAATTAAGCTTAGTCCTGATATTGCCCCTATAACTTTTGATTTTATAAATGGTGATATCGTTTGGCTAAACAAAGATGGCTTTCTATTTAGGGGAGTATTAAAAAATCAAAGCGGACTTTCTATTTCAGAAATTTTTAATCTCAGACCAAAAAAGATACAACAAGATACAAACTATAGATTAAAACTCCTACAAGGGAATATTTTCTTATTTGAAGGAGAAAAATTATTTTGGCTTGACCCAACAAGACATCTTTTTGTTCCTGTCTCAGACGCTGTAGAAGATATGCAGCTTTCCCCTGATAATAAAAAAATTGCCATCTCCACTGGACATCAAATTTGGCTATTTTATCTTCAAGACGATTATCAGCAGCCCCGGAGATTTGTTTTAGAAAGGTTTCTTCTCACCACAAGTGAATCAGCGATAAAAAATATAGCTTGGTTAAACCCTTATTATTTGATTATCGGTTATGGAAATGGAATTAAAATTACAGAAATTGATAACCGCTCTCGTTTAAACGAGGTTATCATCTCTGAGTTTAGAAACCCTCAAATTTTTTGGGTCCAGAATAAAAAAAGACTTTTTGCCTTTTCTGAGCAAAAAGTCTTTTTCACAGATGACATCTTGAAGTAATCATTTACCCTGGCATTTTCTTAAAAATCGATTCAAATCTTTTTCAAAAATTCTATAAGTTCTCTGATTTAGTTTGATTGCCCTAATTTTTCCTTCTCTTATATAGCGCCAAACGGTTGATCTTCTAAGACGCAAACGTTCTGCCACCTCTTGAGGAGTCAAAAGGGAGGTAGCTTTGAGTTTTTGTTTAGAGCTTTTTAAGTTAAAAAGGGGTATATTTTTTTCTTGTTTCTTTTTTGCCATTATCTAATTATAACCACTTTCTTATAAAAAATAAAGCCCTCGGGGTTAGCCGAGGGCGTAGCGCTCAAAGGCCCATTGAACCATACGCATCATCCTTGGACCTAAAAGTGGTGGAAGCTTTTCTTTGGCAAAAAACCCGATC
>JAGGTU010000026.1 GCA_021163545.1 bacterium
AAACCTTAAAAGATTAGGAAATTTGCCCTCAAGTTTAATCCGGATAGTAAGAAAATCGAAAGGTGCTTCCTCTTTTTGAGAAGGAACTCTCAAGGGAGTAATTTCAAATTGTAAATTTTCTCTTGAGGCCTCTTCTTCACAAAAACTTACCAGTTCTAAAGGAACCTCTTTATCTATAAAAAGTTGATTTTGAATTAAGGCATCCATCTCTTGCAAGTTCTTTAGGTACAACTTATGGTGAGCTTCGAAATCTTGAAAATTAGCCACTTCTCCTCTAACGAGGGCGAGTTTCTTTTTGTAATAAAGAAGCTTAGAAGAGGCTTGCTCTATTTCTTTGAAAGCAGGTACTACCAAACACAAAACGATGAGAAGGTCAATAATTAATGATATGACAATGGCAAGTAGAATTTTGTTTTTTTCTTTCATTTTTTCAAGATAAATTTTGCCTGAAATTCTATTTCTTTTGTTGGCACATAGCTTCCGATGGAAAGTTCTACATCTTTAAAGGATGGTTCGTTTTTTAATAACTCTTTGAACTGATTTAAACTTGTTAGAGTTCGGATTTTTCCAACTATCTGCACTTGTTTGTTTTTCTCCTCAAAAACAAAATTCTCAAGATAAGCATCCTGGGGTAGAAGAGAGGCTATTTTTATGAGAGTCTCTGAGACTGGTATCTGTTCTTCATAAAGCTGGTTGATTTTTTCCAGAGTTTCATTGATGGTGTTGATTTCTTTTTTAATGGTATCAATCTGCTTTATTTTTGGTTCCTCTGATTTTGCTGTTGTTTTAACAATCTCTTGTTGAGTTACGATATTAACCTTTATCACTAAAAAGGCTAGCCACAAAACAAGCAGGCAAAAGATAGTTAAAAGCTCAATAATAACTACTATCTTTAACTGTCTTTGCCAATATAGTTCTTTTTTTGCTTGTGGCGGTAAAAGGTTAATCATACTCTTGGTTTTCAATTGCCCTTTTTGCCAAACCTATGGCAACCGTATATCCCAAAAGATCTTCTTTGGGAATGGGAGATTCTTTAGCAGTTAGACCAAGGTTTACCAAAGGATTGCCTAATTCTACAGGTAGCTTTAGCTCTTGCGATACAAATTCCTTAAGACCCAATAGGTTTGATCCTCTTCCACACAAGATAATTTTTTTCACCGAAGAGCCGTCTTGGGGCAGATATTCATGACTTATATGTGAGTGGTAAAAGTCAACATATCGATTTATTTGCTCCTTTAGATCTGTAAGAATAGGAATTAAAGCATCGAAAACTTCTTTTCCTTCTTTGTTATTCCCCTTAAGTCCGTATTTGATCTTTAACTTTTCGGCTTTCTGCATATCTATTTTTAGGGTTTTTGCTATGGCCTTAGTAAAAAGAGTAGAGGAGATAGGAATAGAAGCAGTAAATCTTATTGATTTACCCCCAAAAAGCACAAAAGTTGTTCTGGTTGCGCCAATGTCTATTAAAAGACAGGGTACCAATGATGTTTCATTCTTTATCAAGGCCCTTACAATAGATTGAGACTCAACCTCCAAAGCAAGAGGTTGAAGCCCCGCTTTTTTAAGGGCAAAAAAATATGGATCAACCGTAGCTTTGGGTAGGGCAACTAACAAAACTTCCATTTTTGATTTTTGATTTTGTCTCAATGAAGGCACAACCTGGGAGTCCAAATAAACCTTCTCAAGGGGAAAAGGAATATAATTTTCAGCCTCAAAGAAAACAGCTTTCCTTGCTTCTTCCTCAGACATTTTAGGCAAAGAGATTACTTGCACAAATGATTTTTCCTCAGGTAAGGAGGCAACGATATATTTGGTCTTTAGTTTTTTTGCTTTTGAAACAAATATTTTAATTGCCTCGGCTAAACTGTCCACTTTTTTAATTTCGCCTCTCTTTATGATTCCTTTCGGTAAAGACGTTTCTGAAAAAACTTCTATTTTGTATTTCTTCTTTGCTTTTTTCAGTTTTACTAACTTCAAAGAGAGGTCTGAAATATCTAGACCAAAACCTTGAGGTGTTAATGTAAGAAATTCTTTAATCATGGTTGCGGTTCCTTTTCTTCCCATTGAAATATTTCATATTCTCCATGGGTAGGAAAATAAGGAGGTGGTTCATAAATAAGATCTGGATTATAACTCATTTCTGTCTCTCTATATCCAGAAATTACATTTCCCCATCCATCTATCCAAGTGAATGTCCACATTTTATTGGTAATAATTGAACCGTAGGTTTCTATATAATCTCTAATTGCGTAAGTTTTATAAGGTTCCCAGGGCCAGGGCGGATAATAGTATCTAAATACTCTGCCTTTTTGGGCTAAAAGAGCTGCCTTGATTTCCAAGTGGTTGGGAGAATACAAGGGAATTAAAATATCACTTTGGGAAATCAATCCTAAGACTGCATCTTCTGTAACATAATTTATATTATCATGAATAATAATTTTTTTCATCTCATCTGGAATTTCAGGTAGCTTGGCGGCAACAACTGTTACTCTTCCTGCAACATCCCCACTTACCCATAAATTGTCTTCTACAAATATTGGAGCGCAATCTGATGGAAGATCATAAATACCCAAAAGAGATTCTCTTTTTATACTATTTGATTCCTCCACCCATTCTTCTCCATTCCAACCGAAAACCGGATTCTGAAGCCGGGTGACTTTGTAAAGCTCAAATTTTCCATTGGAAAGAAATTTAATGTGATAGCCTTTTCTTCCCGATGGCCCAAAGTAGAACCCAGCATCTTGGGCCTCTTCTTTTAACTTAGCCAAATCTCTTGAGATTAAAGCAAAGTCTACTGCAGGCACTGGAAAATTCCACAATCCAAGCTCCTTTCCTTCTCCTTCTCCCCAAATTCCAGGACATTCACATCCAGATGTGGTCCAAGTGCAAGGATCAGAACATGACCACGCATCACATCCATGCTCTGGTCCGCAAATGTAGGTTTCTTTTGCTGAAGTTGCTAAAGAATTTTGCTCTCCGTCCATTCTAATACCCCCATTTGAATGAAATGGACCTTTTAACTCTTCATCCTCACCAAACCAAACATTAGAATTTGTTAAAAATGCATACCTTGCCAAAGATGGTTTTGCCCATTTTACCTTCACTGTTCTTTTTGTTTCGGGAAACTGAAGAGTCCATCCTTCAGACTCAATAACTGCTGCAGAATAACATTTTGAAGGTGGCGTAATCCACAAAGCGAATTTTCCAATTATGTTACCTTCTGGGTCTTTGTATTCGTGTTCAAAAGGCCCGTAAGGTATATCTGTGCATAATTCGGAGCCTTCTGGATTTCCGTCACAAAAATCTTGGGGAGCGTGGGCAAGATGCCAACGATAATAGTTAATACCAGCTTCGGCTATATGAAATGCCATTTCATAAGCTGCTTTTTTCTTAGAGGCTCTATATTGAAAAATTATAAGACTTGATATGCTCCCAAGAAGAATTAAAAAAATCATTGAAAAAACTAAAACAACCGTTACAAGAGCTCCTTTTTCTTTGTTTAACTTTGAAGACATTTTATAGGTTTGTTTTTAAATTTCTTAATTGAACATAGCTCTCTAAAACAAAATCCTGCGGAGGTCTGTTTGGGTCTACATTCACCACCAAATAAACACTCATCATCTTTGTGTCCTTTAATCTAGCAGGAGGGTCTAATTCATTTCCTTGTCCATCATAATAATGAAAAATAGGTGGCTGATTTCTTACATAAGAGGTGATAATAGAAATTTTCTCCTCGCTTTTGGGGTAGTGAATTGGCCAACCTGTTGGTTCAATAACGCCTTTTTTTAAATCTGATCCATCTAAAAAGTATCTTACCCTTTCTGTGTCTTCATCTTTATCGATATCTGAATAAAAGATAAACTCATAATCGTCTGCTTTCTCAATCATATAAGAACCATCATCTCCATTTCTTGCTTCTCGTATCTCTTTCACCATGGTTTTCACTCCCTGACGGGCCTCGAAAATTGCTTGAGATTGCTCAAACATATAATCATGTGTGCGATAGAGATTTAAAATTATTCCAAAAAGCCCTCCCAGACCTACTGTAAAAACAAAAATTGCAAGCAGTGCATCTATTAACGTGAAGCCTTTTTGTTTTTTTACGCTTTTCATTGTTCTG
>JAGGTU010000025.1 GCA_021163545.1 bacterium
GAGATAGAAAAAAGAATTCAGTTCTATTCTTGGAAAAACCCAAAAAACAAGGTTCATAGACTGCAATGGCAGTTTTTGAATTACCTTTTGAAATTATCTAAAAAAAGAAGGTTGACAAAAAAGATTGAAGATAAAATTGATCAGGCGCTTGCATCAGACCAATTTTTTTGGGCCTCAGGAGAACCCTGGTGGAGCATTGAAATGATTGAAAAAGGCGCCTGGCAAATGCTCAAGGCCCTAAAGAGCCTCCCAAATATTACAAAAAAGGAAATTCAAAAAGGAGAAAAGTTGTATAGGGATATCTTAGCAACCGCCTTTTGGTGGCAAAGAAGCGGAAAGATTGAAGAAAAATCAAAGAAATACAGAGAAGCGGTAAGAATTCCATTTAAAGAAAGGACACTTGAGGCTGGAAAACCTGAAGTCTATTATGCCTTTTTGGAAATGATGAAAAAGAAAATGAAAGAGGCTGCAAAGAATAAAAATTTTGAAAGAGCAATTTTATGGCGAGACGCTATTTGGAAGTTAGAAACAAAAAATGATATTTATGATGCCATTCACGCGGTTGATCTTTTAAGGTTAGAAGTTCCAGATCCTCAGCTAACAAAATTGATGGAAAAATATAAAGAGAAATATAAAAAAATTAAACCTGGTCAGCCAGAATTAAGAAAGGCCTAATGAGGTATTTAATAGAAAAAGCAGAGGATCTTGTCTTTATAGAAAAATTTTTCAAAAAGAATTTTAAGATATATTTTCCAGATGTAAAAAAAGAAAAAATAAAAAAAATTGAAATTGAGAAAAAATCCCCTATCTGGGCGAAAGACACTTCCCTTTTGAGATATAAAATTTTCTTTGATTCTCAGTTGAAAATCGTCAGAGGCAGCGCTAAAAAGACTCATTCAAAGAAAAAAATCTTCTTTTTAATGAACTATCTTTATTGGCACGGGTTTAACAAAGGTAGTTATAGAATTCCAAAACCCTTAGATTATTTTGAGAAAGCAAATCTTCTGCTTTATGAGGAGGTTGAAGGAGAAACTTTTGCATCTATGCTTGCGCAAAATAAATTAAAGAAAATAGAGCAGAATGTAAAAAGAATTGCTCAATGGTTGGCAAAACTTCACACAACTAAAATAAAGGGTGTTCTATTTGAAAAAGCTTTGTTTTTAGGCAAGAGAAAATATCAAAAAATGTTTTCTGATATAGAGAATCTGATGCCATCTTTAAAAAAAGATTTGAAATTTTCTATCGATTTAGATCTTGTTCAACAGGCCTGGCGCAAAAAAGAATACTTTGCGTTAATTCATAATGACTTTTATCCAGGAAATATTATTATTCAAGATTCAAAAATTTTTGGAATAGATTTTGACAGGGCAGGCATAGGACCATTCTTGATGGATTTAGCAACTTTTTATGGCTGTTTTGATTTTCCAAAAGAAATTTGGCAAATAGGTTTGACAAAAAGTGAAAGAAAAAAAATCCAAAATCTTTTTTTGAAGGTCTATTGCAAAAAAAGAAATATGCAATTGAAGAAAATTAAAGATTTATTAAAGCCTTTTTTATTAAAAATTTTCCTTGATCAAATTCACTATCATTTTTATTTTGCAAAACGTGGCTGGCGCTATATGGACAAAACTGCAAAAAATACTGCTCAAAGAAAGATTCAGGCTTTAATTGTGGAGGTCGCAAAATTAACCGAAGATTTATGAAAGTTTTGTTTGTTGTTTCTGAGTGCGCTCCAATTGTAAAGGTGGGAGGGCTGGGCGATGTTGCCTCATCCCTACCAAAAGCCCTTAAAGATTTGGGGGTAGATGTTTCTATAGTGCTTCCGTTTTATAAACCAGTAAAAGTGAAAAAGCCAATATTAGTAAAAAGGAATGCGAAGATAAAGTTTTTGCAAAAGGAAGAAAAATTTAATATTTGGAAGACATATATCTTTAAAAAGAAAATACCCGTTTTTTTAATAGAGAATAAAAAATATATTTCCTCAGGAGGTGTATATATTGAAAGCGATGCCTCCTCGGGCGGAAGTTTATCTGAAGCTGAGAGATTTTTATTTTTCTCTTTGGCTGCGCTTGAGGTTGCTAATTTCAAAAAAGTCTCGATTTTACATTGTCATGATTGGCATGTAGCAATTATTCCCTATCTTGTAAAAACAAAAAATCTACCTTTTAAAACTCTTTTAACAATTCATAATCTTGCCTATCAGGGACAATATCCTGCTTCTTTGCTAAATAAAATTTTCAAAACAAATTTTAAAGGGAGGGTAAATTGTCTTGAGTTAGGAATTTTAAATGCAGACATTATAAATACAGTTAGCCCAACTTATGCAAAAGAAATTCTTACCAAAAAATTTGGTTTTGGCCTGGAGCAAGCCCTGAGAAAAAGAAAGAAAGACCTTTTTGGGATTCTAAATGGGCTAGATGAGGAGATTTGGAATCCCGAGAATGATAAGTTCATAATTCAAAATTATTCTTGGAAGAGCTTAGATAAAAAAATAGAAAATAAAAGGTATCTTCTTGAAAAATTTTTCAAAAAAGTTGATGTAAAAAAACCGGTAATTTCGATTGTCTCCCGGCTTGCTATGCAAAAAGGCATTGATTTGATAGAAAAGATTTTCCCTAAACTTTTAAAAGAAGATATTTATTTTATTCTCCTGGGAAAAGGGCATAAAAGCTATGAAAATTTCTTTTTAGAAATGGAAAAAAAATACCCAAAAAAAGTTAAAGCAAATATTCTATTTGATGAAAAATTAGCCCATCAAATTTATGCTGGTTCTGATATATTCTTAATGCCATCTTTCTTTGAACCCTGTGGATTAGGTCAGCAGATATCAATGAAATATGGAACAGTTGTAGTGGCAAGAGCTGTGGGCGGAATAAAGAATACTGTCACCAACTTAAAAGTTAAAACTCAAAAGTCAAAAGTGATGGTGGAGGGAGAGGGGTTTTTGTTTGAGAAATATAATCCCGAGGAGTTTTTAAAAGCGATACAAAAAGCTCTCAAATTTTATCACAATAAAGAGATTTGGCGAAAAATTCAACAAAACGGAATGAAAAAAGATTTCTCTTGGAAAAAGTCTGCAAAGGAGTATATAAAGCTTTACAAAAAATTACAATGAAAATAGCGATCATCTCAGACACCCATGATAACTTAGACAATCTAAAGAAATTTTTAAAATGGGTAAAAGAGCACAAGCCAAAGATAATTATTCATTGTGGCGATGTTACTTCTTCAGAAACTTTAAAAGAGTTGTTAAAAAATTTTAACGAAAGACTTTATCTTGTCTTGGGTAACGCTGAAATAGATATAGAGAGCTTCAAAAACCTCCAAAATGAATACCCGAATCTTGTGATTTTTGAGAAAATTGGAGAATTAACATTGGGTAAGCTCAAACTTGCTTTTTTGCATTTTCCCTCAACAGCAAGAAAAACAGCCTATACAAACAAATATCATTTTATATTTTATGGTCATACTCACAAGCCTTGGGCAGAAAAAATAAATGAGACTTATTTAATAAATCCTGGAAATTTAAAAGGCGAGCCCTATCAGCCCACCTTTTGTGTTTTGGATTTGGAAAAGAAAAAGTTTGAATTAGTTTTGTTAAATCGGGTTTAATCTGACTTTCTTGAGAAATTTGTAGCTACTTTTATCTGGCTATTTGGGATAAAATGTAAAACACCTTCATTGTCTTCCAAAACCGTTCTTCTCAGAGTAAAATCTACAACTTTCCCTCTCTTTCCTCCAACCTCAACTTCCTCCCCTACTCTAAATTGATCTTCGATTAAAATAAAAATTCCTGAAATATAATCTTGAATTAAATTCCTTGCTCCAAAGCCTAAAGCCAAGCCTCCGATCCCAAGCCCTGTTACAAGTGGGGTGATATTTACTCCAAATTCCGGCAAAATTGTAATTATTGCTATCGTCCAAATGATTACTCTAATCATTGAGAAAATTACTCGCTCTAATGTATGAATTCTCTCTTCTTCTAATTTTAGCTTGGCTTTCTCAAGCCTTTCTTTTTTCTTTATCAATCCTCTTAAAAATCTTTTAAGAACAGCTTTTAAAATCTGGGTCACCAAAAATGTAAAAACTAAAATCAGAAGAACCTTAATTCCTTTTGTGAGTAGCCATAATATAAAATTTTCAACGCCAAACTTCATTTTATGTTTTTATATGCTTTACCCAACCTAGGCGGAGGGGGTGGGATTCGAACCCACGA
>JAGGTU010000042.1 GCA_021163545.1 bacterium
CGGCAGCAGGGGTGTCATCAGCCAAGGTAACTGTTAAACCTTCTTCTGTTGGTGTGGGTTGTGCTTCTTCATGACAGGCATCTTCATACCAATAGCAACCTGCTGCGGTGCATTCTTCTTCGGTTGTATAATCACTGCAGGTTGGAGTAGGAGGTGTTGGGGTTGAGGCAAGCAATTCATTCAATTTCTCTCTTGTTGTCTTTCCAACAAAACCAGTACCAGATGTCAATCCCCAAGGAGCCAAAACATCATCAGCATATTTTTCCTGGAAAGCAATAACTGCTGCTTTTGTTTTTGCTCCAAAATAAGGAGTCCCTGTCCAAGGGTCATGATCTGGCACCTCAACATCTAAGACTTTCTTTAAATAGACTACATCCTGATCATACATTCCAATCTTCAGATTTTTCTCAAATCTGAAACCTTCTGGAATGCCTTCATATGCAGTTCCCCCAGTCTCGCCTCCTTGCTCACCTTGCAAAGCCGCAAGTTGAGCCTGATATTGGGCAAGTTGTTCTTGAAGTTCGGCAATTTGTTGTTGAAGTTCCTCTATTGTTAATGCTCTTGCAGAAGGACCTGCAAGCATCATTACAATAGAGAGAACCGTAAAGAAGGCAAAGAATTTTTTGGCTAAACTCATATTTGTCTAATTTTGATTTTTAATGTTAATTCTATTTTTCTTGGATTTCCCGCCATTAAAACGAATTTCCGACCTTTTGCCAAAAGAGATTTGGCGGGCTTTCGACCTTTAATTTTTTTGCCGCTGGGTCGACCCAAAAAAAATCCATCCAGCGGCGGCGATTGTCAAAAATTATTGATTTGTAAGTTGCAAAATCTTCTCTAGCGCAGAAAGGTAATCTTGATTATTATAATCTTTTTTTGCTTCCTCAAGTAGGGCTTGCTGTTCTTCTGTTAAAGTGCGGTTTTCAAGCATAGCCAATTCTGCCTCAACCCTAATGCGGTAAATTTCTGTCTCAATCATCTCTTTTGTCTTTTCTTTTAATTCCTTGGTAGCATCTATCAGTTCTTCATCTTCAGGTGCAAGGGTTGTAAGTTTTTCTTCTATCTCTTTTACCTTCTCTACTATTTTAGCAGATTCCTGTGGATTTTTGGGTCGGGAAGGCAATTTCTCAACCGCTTTCTTGAGAGCCTGCTTTGTTTCTTCAACTAACTTTTCATTTTTCTGAGGGACAGATTCCACCTTTGCCAGAGTTTGTGAAGCTTTTTCTAAATAATAATTATAATCATAAAAATTATCGCTGGCAATTTCTGAGATGACTAACTCTAAACTATCTTGTTGGGGTTTATTCAAAAGACCAAACCAAGCGAGAACCAGCAATAATATCATAGTGACTGTCCCAACAGCAAAAATAGGCTGTCGCATTATCATAAAAACACCACTAAAATCAACCCACCTGTCCTGAGGGCCTAAAATATTCTTTCTTGTATTTCTAACCCATTCCTGCCTTGGCTTTATTTGATTCAAAAGCTGGAGTTTTGCGATAATCTCTTTTTCATCCATGGTTCCTATATGAGGAGACGAAAAAAACCGAAATTTATTACACTTCTTTTAACAATTCTCTCAATTTTTCCATTGCTCTATGTATCATAACTCTTACTGCATTTTCGGATTTTCCCAAGATTTCGGCTATTTCTTGCACAGATAAATTGTCCAGATAATACCATAAGACCACATCTTGATATTCTTCTTTAAGTTGTCTAATTGCTTTTTGGACAATTTCTAGATCAGAAGATAAAGATTCTTGTGTTTCTAAAGACTGGGAGGTATCTTTTATTTCTTTGACTTCTTCAATTGGAATTTCCTTTTTTTGAGAATAGGTGCGATAGTGGTCAATAATGAGATTTCTGGCCGTTTTATACAAAAAGGCTTTTGGGTTTTCTATTTTGGAGGGGTTTTCTTTTTGCAATGCTTTCCAGAAACGCAAAAACACCTCTGAGGTTAGGTCTTCGGCTATTTGTTGAGAATTGACTTTTATGTATATAAAGCGGTAGATCTTTCCAATGTGGAGTTTATAGATTTTTTTGAAATGGAAATGCAAATTTTTGGCCATATTCATTTCGGACATATTATAACATTGACCGTATTCTGTCCGTTTCTATGTCCGTTTTAATTAAGGTGTAGCGGACATCTTTTTGACCTATTCTTTTTCTGGCCACAAGTCCTTTCTTGATTAGATCTTCCATATCCCGCCTAATGGTTCTCTGGCTGACCTGAAAAAAGAGGTTCTTAATTTCAGAGAGGGTAAGTGTGTTTTTGTGTTTCAAAAGTTCAAGAATTTTGATTTTTCGCTCTGTTGGAGTAGTTTTTTTATTCTTAGAACCTTGTGAGGCCTTTTGAATTCTCTCTTTTTTGGAAATTGATGGTGTTTTTTCTCTATTTTTTTGAGAAGATGTCTCAGAATGAATTTTCTCTCTTTCAAGAAAATCCTCTTGAATTTTTCTATACTCTCTTGCCAGAATCTCTAAATTCTTTTTATCTACCCAATTTTGAGCCTGAGCAATTTCAAAATATCTACAAAGAATTTCTATATTTCTTGAAAGTTCTTGTATATGAGAGGTGGTAATTTGGGGATTCTCACCAATTAAAGAGCTTAAAATCTCTAGTGACTTTTGCCGGATTTGATATCTCAGAGGTTCGTTTTCAGGGAAAAGATTAGTAACTTTATACAAAGCCACAGTTAATTTGACAAAATATTCTTTTGTCATCTACTTATTTTAATTTGTCCTTTTTAATATAGCAAAAAAGAAAATTTCGGTCAAAAGTTGTCCACTTTACAAATTATATTTTTCTTTTAAGATATAAGAAAAGGTCCCAAAAGGGAGGGTGTTATAATTAATTTAGTTGAGTTGGAAAATTATGCGCCTGAAATTGAGGTTGCCTAAAAGCAAAAAGAGTTTTGTGCCTTGGATAATTTTGCTCTGCCTAATTGTCATTGGTGTCTTGGCTTATGTATACAGAGAACCTTTGGGCAAGGCTTTGGTTTTTAGGAAGGCAGAAATTCAAGAGCTTCCTGCGCCTACTGAACCTACCCTTAGTCTTCCTGAATTACAAGAAACGCCTTTGCAGATAGAAGAAGGAAAAATTATTGGAGAAGAAAAAGTGACTGTAGTACCCTCAGAACCAAAAGAAACTACAGAAGAAAAAGTATATGTAGAGATTGCAGAACATGGAGAAGGAATTACTCATCTGGCAAGAAAGGCCTTGGCTGAATATCTCAAAGAAAAGGGAGAAAATATTGCCCTCACAAAGGCTCACAAAATTTATATAGAAGATTATATGCAAAAGAAAACAGGCTGGAGATGGTTGAAGTTAGGAGAGAAAATAAGTTTCTCGGAGAAATTAATTGAAGAAGCGATTGAAAAATCTCTCAAATTAACAGAGGATCAACTTCAAAATATTCTCAACTTTACCCCTCCACCAACCTTTGTTGAATAAAACTACCTTGCTTCAAAATCATTGAGGTTATTATCAGTATCTTGATAGGAGGAGTTGATTCTTTTTCTTAAAAGCAAAGTGCTTCCTTTGGGAAATAAAGCCGGCTCTCCCTCAAAAACTTTGGCTTTACCCCAACCAACAAGATCTATTTTACATTTTTCGCCTTCTTCTTTTGGGTTACAATCAAAAAGGCCAATTGCTCC
>JAGGTU010000048.1 GCA_021163545.1 bacterium
GCAATGTCCAAATCACCTCTTGCTGCCGCGGAAACCATACACGCGGTTCCTGGGCTAGGGCTCGGAGGGCTTGTTGGTCGGGCCTTTCAGAGCAAAGAATCCCTATCGGAACTCGTTAAAGGAATTGTCGAAGGACTAAAAGAAAAAGGAGGTGAGTGATGGATCAAGTAAGAGAGGCTGGAAGGGAATTAGGGAAGGTCTTGGCGAAGGTGATAAAGGAAACAGTAAAAGAAGCGGTTGCAGCAGGTATTGTGGAAGCTTTCGATGAAACAAAAAAGGCGCTCGAGAAAGAAATATCACCCAAGCCGCCGCAAAAAGAATAAACCATCTGTGTAAGCAGAAAAAGAAAAAGAGGAGAAAAGGCCGTCGTCAGACGGCCTTTTGTTTTTATTCCTCTCCAGCTTCACCTCCTCCTTCTTCACTACTTGCTTCTTCCTCCTCCTCTCCAGCTTCACCTCCCTTTCCTCCTTCACTTGTTTCTTCTTCTTCGGCAGACTCTCTCAATCTCTGAAGTTTTGCCTGCGCTGCTGCTCTTGCAGAAGTGATAATTTTCCTTATCTCTTCATTTGCAGCTTCTTTTTCTGCTTCTTCTAATTCTTTTTGAAGTGCCTCAATTTCATTTTCTGTTTTTGCTCGTCTTAAAGCAGTTTCCCAATGTCTTGCTTCAACTTCAAATCCTCTCATTTCTTCCCGAGTTGCAGCTCCAGGTATAGGAGCATATCCTAAAGCAAGAGCCCCTGTTGTAGTAAGATATCTCAATGTGCCTGGAGCTCGCGCCTTACCAGTTTTTTCATCTAATTCGTAGAACCAAGAGGCACCTACCTCTTCTGCTTTTTCTTGAGCGGCATCTACAAATGCCTTTCCTAAAGTTCTCCCTGCTTCAGCAAGTTGCTGAGGATTTAAAAGCATTGTCTTGGTAAATTTATCAAGAAGTTCCTTGTCTTTTTGAATTTCATCAAAATCAACTCGTTCGAAATCTTCTTTTGTCTTTAGAGAACGCCATATTTTTTCTTGGAAAGAGGTAATACCCTTGGCCTCATCTTCTTTTGTAAGACCAGCTATACTCCCTCGTTTTTCCTTAGGGGTTAACTCATGAGTTATTTGGGCAAACCTATTCATCATTTCTTTACTGTGCGATAAGCTTTTCTCAATTTGTGCAGTTTTCTTGGTGCCAAAATAATAATCCATTTGTTTTAATCGCGCGTAGGCATCTAAAACTTCTTTTTGAGTAATTGCAGCCGCTCCAGCCTTTTCTTTCTTCATAGCATCCAAGAGTTGCCCCTGTTCTGCCATTGCTCTTATGATTCCCGATGCTCTAGCTTTGTTCATTTCTTGCATTGCCTTAGTGAGAAGAGCAAGGTTTGCAAGAAGATCGTTTTCCTTAGCTTCTTTATATCCTTTATCTTCTTCATTTATCTCTCCTCTTGAGGGGCCCAAGATTTTTTCACCTATGGTCGCGGTGCTTCTTAGACCCCAAGCAGCTATTCTTCTCAAAGGTTTTGGAACTCTTTCAAGACCTTCAGGTCTTGCTCCTTTCCATTGCTCTAATTTCCGGCTTATCCGCGCAGGCATCGGAGGTCTTCTGGCAAGTTGTCTCCATTTTTGCCATTCGCGCTTTCCGTAGCGCCCAATTATCTTTCCTGTTACATACCCTTGGGCCATTTTTACTAATCCAAGAACTGCAGAAGCTCCCATAGGCGCATATTGAAAGGTGAGGGTATAACCGATTAATAGAAATGTTAAAGGGAAAAGATGGACTAACATGCCAGACAATCCTTGGGTACTCAAGCCCAATGTAGCACCGGGTGATGTAATTAAACTATCAATCTCCCCCTCCATTAATTGAGCAAGATATAAGAAAAAAGCACCCCCAATTCCTACAAAACACCAGGAGAGAAACTGCTCCCACCACATCCTCCAAACTCTCTGGACAGAGCGATGGGGTAAAATCCAACAAAGAAAAGCCAAGGGGGCTAAAATAACTGCAATCCACAAGACCACATATCTTACTGTAAAAAGAAGGGCTAAGGCAAGCACAGTAAAAGTTCCATAAAAATTGAAGATTATTGTCACAAAGGAATCAAAAAGTAAATCCCCCGCTTTGCCAAATTGAAGAGTTATTAAGCTGGTTCCAAAATGAAACATTCTTCCTATAAGTTGGCCAAAACTACTTATAGACTCAACTACTATCTTTCCTAACCCCTCAGTTCCAGAAGCAAGAAAGAAATTCATAAATATATTTGCGCCGTCTATGATTAATCCACAAATTAGAGGGGTAAAATTTATTAAAATAGCCGAGGCAATTAATTTTGGGAGAAGCTTCTTGATTTGGTACTCTCTTATTCTTAAGGCGGTTCCGATTCCGATAGCAATTACAATTAGGATATAAAACATATTACAAAAATCCCTAACAATTAACCAACCGCTGGTTACAAATGGATTTCTTGTATAACTAATACCTGCTAAAAAGTCAGGACTAGTTACCCAACCTAGGAATCCGATGGCAAATCTGAATGCAGCTTGCGAGACCCACGTAAAGATACAGACTTTAGCAATTAAACTTCCAATCGCTCCTGCAAACATAGAAAGCTTTCCCAAGAGCATAGCTCCAATTGTTGCAAGGAACCCGGCTGCATTAACCTGACTTAAAGGAAGAACTAATCCTGAAAAAAGGAGGAGAACTGTTATAAGAAGATAAGATCTTTTAAATTTTAGTTTCTTTATCATAAAAATTAATTTATAATATCATCTCCCTACGCCGAGGACAACCTCAAACAAAAGAAAAAGTCCTCGGGCTAAAGTAATAAGGCTAAATCCAAGAAGAGCAAAAATTATTGTTTTTCTCCCCTTTTGGATCAATTGAGGATTCCCTTGAGAGGCGAGAATTTGAATACCCCCGATAAGGATAATGATAAAAAGAATGGAGGATAATAACCAATAAAGGATATTAGTAATTCTTGAGATAAATTCCTCAAGGGAGGTAGCTTGGATAGGAGAAGTGGGTATTGATTGAGTTGGAGGAGTAGGAGATTCCTTTGAATAAAGAAAAACATACTTAGTCTGATCGTCAGCACAGGTAAAATGAGCTATGACTCTGCATATTACCCCTGAACCGGGCGGTTCTCCAAAACCTTCTAACCTCATACAATTACTTCCGGGGCCAAAATGAAGAGGGTATCTTCCTTCAGGCCCTGGATAGATATGCATAAATTTATGTTCGCAGAGAAAGTAGCTTCCCGAATCTCCTCCTGTAGGAAAATTGCAATCCATTGTAAAGGGCGTACTGTTGTCACCAAACTCAATCTCTGCATGACAACTATCTCCCGGGTTTAATAACTTTATTGAAACCTTTCCATAAACCGGCCAGCCAAAGTACCCTTCATCTTCAATAAAGAAACTCACTTCTTGGGCAAAGATAGGAGCGCCAAAATTGATCCCCAATCCCAAAAATAAGAAGACAAAAATTATTATTTTGAAAGATAAGGATAAAGGTTTAACCATTCTTGAAGAGATAAATCTTCTGCTCTTAAACTAGTATTAATGTTAATTTTCCTAAGCAAAATACTAACCTTTCCTTTATTTAATTTTAACTCAGAAGATAAATTGTTCAAAATAGTTTTTCGAGGATGAGTAAATCCGGCTTTTACAACCTTAAAAAATAAATCTTTATCAACGCCAGGAATTCCCTTATGTATATCTTTTACTTGAATTACTGCCCCATCTACTTTTGGTGGTGGAAAAAAGGAGTTCTTTGGAATATAAAAAAGAATTTTGGGTTTGCCATAGAACTCAACAGCGATTTTGGGCAGATTTGATTTCTTTGCACATATTTTTTGGGCAACCTCTTTTTGAATTAAAAAGATTATTTCTTTTGGTTGATGCTTGGTTTCCAAAAATAGCCTTATAACCGGGAGAGAAATATTATAAGGAAGATTTCCAACAGCTTTATAAGGAATGCCTTTCAAAAAAGTATCAGGAGAAAAATCTAAGACATCCATTTCTAATATTTCTACATTCTGAAAGTTCTTGAGTCTCTCTTTTAGTGCCAAAACCAATGAGGGGTCTTTTTCTATTGCAATTACTCGTTTTGCCTCTTGAGCTAATAATTCAGTCAAAAATCCAAGACCAGCGCCAACCTCTACAATAACTTCACCTTTTGGTTTTATACGATTTGAGATTTTTTTAAGAAGATAAAAATCAACAAGAAAATGTTGCCCTAATCTTTTTTTAGGTCTTATTTTAAATTGCCTTATAAGTAATTTGAGATATTCTCTTTTCATTCTTGACTGATAATTTTAGATTTGATAAATTATAGAATAAGCTATAAAGACTTAAAATTTATTGCAAAACCATTCCTAAGAAGGGAACAATTGCACAAATTTCTTATTTTTTTGGTTCGCATGCCAAAAAGTTTTTTTATTTTTCTTTTATTCTATTTTTGGTTGTTTTTTCTTCTATAAAAGCCTCCTTTTCTAATCATATTACCCCTACACCTCAAGTAGTTTTTAACGCAAACTCATCTTGGGAATCTCCTTTTGTGACCCAAGACGAAGCATTTAAAGAATTGCCACCTTTAGTTCTTTTTCAAGGAAACACACTGGTAGCCTCTGCCTCTTACCAAAAGATAGATTATCAAACATTGGCTACAGTGACAGAGGAAGATCACCAACTTATTGAATACATCGTTAAAAAAGGCGACACCCTTTCAAGTATAGCAGAAGATTTTAATATTGATGTTAATACAATCCTGTGGGCAAATAACCTTTCTAGCAAGTCCATCTTAAGAGAAGGCCAAAAGCTAATTATTCTACCTGTCTCTGGAATTTTACATGTTGTAGAAAAAGGTGAGACGGTCTGGGAAATCGCAAAGATGTACAAAGTAAAACCAGAGACGATTATGGAATTTAATGGGTGCCAAGATGGAAAGATTCTTGCAGGCGACATTCTTATTATTCCTGGTGGAAAGAAACCAAAGACATCTTCAATTACGAGACATACTGTTTCGGTGCCTAACTCATATTTCATTTGTCCAATTCCTTCTCCTTGTCACATAACCCAGGGACTTCACTGGTATAATGCTGTAGACTTTTCAAATGGCAAATGCTGGGAGCCAATATATGCTGCTGCAGGAGGAAAGGTACAAAAAACAGGATATCACAGGATTGCAGGAAATTATATAAGAATTGCTCATCCAAATGGAGTGGTAACCTTTTATGGGCATTTGGCAAAAATAATTGTCAAACCAGGTGAGAGCGTCTCCCAAGGCCAGATTATTGGATATATGGGTCATACAGGGTATACCATTCCCCGAGGACCGGCAGGTTGTCACTTGCATTTTGATGTTTTTGGAGGGAGAAACCCTTTTGCTAGATAGCTTTCTTTTTAAGGGTATTTGATTCTAAATGTTAAAGCCTCCTCCAAATGAGGGGGTAAAATTTTTTCAGATTCTTCCAAATCTGCAATAGTTCTAGCAACTTTTAGCACCCGATGATATCCCCTTGCAGTAAGAAGTCCTTTGTCTAAATATTTTTTAAGGAAGTTTTTTTCTTTTTCATCTAGAGAGCAAAATTTTTCTACCTGATCAAGATTCATTTCTGAGTTAGTAAAGATACCTTCTTTTTTAAACCTTTCTTTTTGGATTAAGCGAGCCTTTTTTACTCTTTCTTTTATCTGGTCGCTTAAATTCTGACTTTTTGGTAAAAGCAATTCTTTTGATTTTACATAAGGCAAATCTATAAAGATATCAATTCTATCCATAATTGGACCCGAAAGCTTTCTTTTATACTTATAAATTTGAGAAGGAGAACAGATACATTCTTTAAAAGGATTATTTAAATTTCCACAAGGGCAGGGATTTGCAGCAGCAATTAACATAAATTGACAAGGAAAAACAACTTTCGAGTTTGCTCTCAAAAGCACAATTTCCCCTTCTTCCATTGGTTGACGCAGCCCCTCAATAACATCTCTTTGGAATTCTGGAAATTCATCTAAAAACAAAACACCCCTGTGGGCCAATGTTATTTCCCCAGGTCTTATTGGATTTCCTCCCCCCAGAATGGCAACTTTTGAGGCGCTATGGTGAGGAGAACGGAAAGGCCTTTTTGTGATAATTGGACGACTAGAAGAAAGCAATCCGGCAAAGCTATAAATTTTTGTTACCTCTAAAATCTCTTTTTTTGATAAATCTGGCAAAATTGAAGGGAGAGCTTTTGCTAATAAAGTTTTTCCACCACCCGGAGGTCCTATCATCAAAAGATTATGAGCGCCTGAGGCGGCTATTTCCATTGCCCTTTTTGCTGTCTCTTGTCCTTTAATCCAGCCAAAATCTATATAAGGACTTTCTTTTTTTGAGAAAATATCTAAATTACATCGGGCAGGCAAGATAGAGGTTCTTTTTTCCAAATAATTAATTACCTCCTCTAAACTTCTTGCCCCAATAACCTTTAAAGAGCCACCTTCTATTTCATTTACTAAAGCAGCTTCAGCAGCATTTTCTTTAGGTAAGATTATTTCTTCAAAATTCAACTTTTTGGCAAGAAGCGCAAAAGACAAAGCCCCCCGAATTGGCCTTAATTCACCCTTCAAAGAAAGTTCACCCAGAAATATTTTTCTCTCTGGATTAAAAATTATTTGTTTGGATTCCAAAAGATAACTTAAGGCTATTGGAAGATCATATAAAGCCCCCTCTTTTTTTAGATCAGCTGGGGCAAGATTTAGAATTATTTTTTCAGGTTTTGCCCCCGGAGGTTTGAGATTTAAAAATTTAAGAGCGGATCTGATCCGCTCTTTTGACTCTTCAACCGCTTTTGTTGGTAGGCCAACGATGTCAAAAGTTTTTATGCCAAAAGATATATCAATTTCTACTTCAATAAGTTGGGCCTCAAGTCCAATATTCGCACAAGAAAAAACTCTTGATGGCATGCTCAATAATACAGCTTTAATTACTTCATTTTACTGCATTTTAGACAAAACCTTGCCTCGGGTTGAATTTTGAGTCTGTTTTTTGGGATCTTTTTTCTACATTTCTCACAAACTCCATAATCACCCCTCTTGATTTTTTTAAGTGCCAGATTCACATCTTTGAGTTTGAGCTCCAAAAGATATTCCAAAGGAAGGCGGTTTAAGTATTCTTCAACCTCATCTTGGGCAACTTCAAGATAAGATGAACCTGTCTCAGAACCATCAAATTCTGGGAATTTGGATTTCCAATTCTCTTTTACTTTCTTATCTTTTTTTGCGAAAGAAGAAAGCTGTTTCTCAAGTTGCTTTTTAATAGCTTTTAATTTTTCCTCTTGCTCTTTAAGAAACTTATCCATAGATTTATTTTGTCAATAAATTAATTGCCTCCACCGTCGCATTACAACAAGTAGCAAAGACTAACTTCTCTCCTATAATTGCAAAACAAGCCCCAAAGCAATCAGGAGATTTGGCAACATCGCAATATCTTAGTTTATACCCGCGATATGTATAATCACGGAAAACAGGTTTTTGTAGAACGTTTTTTCCTAACAAAACCCCAAGAAGTTTCAATTTTAAAATCATATCATCTTCCCATTCTGAAAGCACATCTTCAAGCGAAGGCCCTTCTTTGCCTAAGATTTCTGAAAGAAGGTCAGGCGACACTTTCTTTGCTACAAATCCAAAAGCCGGTTTATTGTTTGCTGAATATAAATAGAAAGTGGCTTTTTCCTCGAGTATTTTAAAGAAGTCCTCAGGAGGAGAGAATCCCAAAGCCCTCAAAAACTCTTCCAGAGTCAAAAAGCGCTCCTCTGGAATCTTCTTAAATGCAATTCTTACAAATTTTTCCTCAGGAAGGGGCTGAGCTAAAGCTTGAGACAGAAGTGTGGGAATTTGAGCGTCTTGACTAATCTCATAAACAGTAGTGGTTGCAATCTCGGGTAAGAGTGGTGGCGAAAGAATTGCCTCGGTTGGCAATGTAGGTGTTACAGGCTGGGTAGGTGTTGTAGGCTGAGTGGGAGTTATAGGAGCTGGGGTTTGAGGTACGGTAGGAGCAGGTTGAGTTGGAAGAGAAGTTGAAGCAGGCCTACTTTTTCTCCAGAGGAAGAATCCTAATATTAATCCCACCAATATCAACGCTCCAACAATCAAAAGAACTTTAAACCATTTTCTTTTAGAGACGGCAGCAGGTTTAATAGTTCTTGCAGAAATAGGGGGTTGCGGAGGAGTTGGGGCAGCTGGAGTAGTTTTTGGCGGGACAGAAGGTTCAATTGGGGCTGTAATACCCTGTCTTATTCTTCTTAAAATTTCCTCCTCTTTTCTTCTTTCTGCCTCTTTTCTTCTTTCTTCTAATTTTCTAAGGAGTTCTTCTTTACGTCTTTTTTCTTCCAGTCTTTTTAAAGCCTCCTCTGCTTCTTTTTCTTCCTTTGTTTTCTCTTCCTTCCCTTTTTCCTCTTTTTTTACCTCCCTTTTTTCTTCCTCCCTTTCCTCTACTTTTCCTTTTATCTCCTTCTTTGGAACTTCTTCTTTAACCTCTTCCTTACCTTCTTCTTTTGGAATCTCTTCCTCTTTTTTTTCAGCTCTTTTTATTTCTTTTTCAGAAGGGAGGGGAGGTGGAGGAGGTGGTACAATACCTAAAAATTCATTTATTTTATCTATTTCCTTTCTTAGAGTATTTTCTTTTTCCAGTAAGTTTTGATATCTTACATTTAGTCTATTTTCCTCTAAAATAAGCTTTCTTCTTTCATCCTCAAGACGCCATCGTTTTCTCTCCAACTCTGCCCTTTCTTTTTCAAGTTTGTGTCTCTCTATCTCTATTTTTTCTTTAGCAGGTCCTTGGGCAACTACCTCCTCTTGTTTCAAATATTCTTCCTCTCTTTCAATCTTCTTTTCTGCATCCTTTGTCTCAGCTAATTCTTCTTCTATTTCCTGACGTTTTTTAATTACCTCATCTCTTTGTTTAGCTAAATCCTCCCTTTCTTTTTGAACCCTTTGAATCTCCTTCTCTTTTTCTCTCTTTTCCTTTCTTTTGGCAAATTTTTCAAGTTCGTGATTTACTTCTTTCAGCCTTTGTTTTAATTTCGCCTCTTTGGCGGCTAATTCCTGATATTTCAAATCTAAGTCTTTTAATTGTTCGTCTATTTTAAAGATTTCTCTTTCATAATGCCACCTTTCTTTTTCAATCTTCTCCCTTTCCATTTCCAGAATTTGCCTTTCTTTTTCAGCTTTCCTTTTCTCAATTGGAATTGTGGCAGCTCTTTCCTCTCTTTCAACCAAATTAATATTTTCTTCGACTTTTCTCTCGCTTTCTAAAATCGGTTTTAAGACGTTTTCCAACTTGACCCTCTCTTTGAGAAGATAATCTTTAGTTTTATCTAACGGCTCTCTCTCCTTTGGTAGATTTGAGAGAGCTTTTTCAATTTCTTTCTTTTTCTCTTCTAACAATTGTTTTGCCTGCCTTTCTTCTTCTGCCAGACGTTTTATTTCTTCTTCCTCTTCTCTTTTTTCCGCCTCTTTTTCCATCATTTTTCTAATCATTTCTTCTCTTTCTTTGGCCCGCCTTCTAATTTCTTCAATGAGTTTCTTCTCTTCTTCTTCCTTTCTTCTTTCCTCTTCTAATCTTTTTAACTCTTCCTCTCTTTTTCTCTTCTCCTCCTCTAATTTCTTCCTCAAAAGCTCTTCCTCTTTTTTTCTTTGTTCCTCTAATCTTCTTAACTCCTCTTCTTTTTTTCTCCTTTCTTCTTCAAGCTGTTTTAATTCTTCCTCGGTGGGTTTTGCTTCGATCTTCTCAATTAGTTTTTTCTCTACAGGCTGAGGCACAGGTACAGCTTCCCTAGTAGGTATTTCTTCTTTAACAGGGACCTTCTCCTTGTAGCGTTTTAATATTTCTTCAACTTCCGCTTCTGTCAAAAGCGCCTCCCATTCTTCAAAAACAATGCCTGCTAAATCCTTTGCCATTGTTCGAATGGCTGCTTTAGGGATTTTAGTTTGGGAGAATTCTTTTTTCATTATTTAGGTTTATGTCGAAATTTTTGTTTGTAAGGAGAAGATATCCTTTTTAAAAGTCGCAGGCGAGGCCTTCCAAGTTCATCCACATCTATTACCTCAACCGGAATAATATCCCCTACTTTTATTACATCAGAAACTCGCCTAATTTTAAAGGGGGCAATCTGTGAAATATGCAAAAGCCCTTCTCTTTCTGGCATTACTTCTACAATTGCCCCACAGTCTAAAATTCTTTTTACTTTCCCTTGAAACCTTTCTCCTGGTTTGATTTCTCGAGTAAGATTTTCAATCCATTGGGCCGCTTTTTGCACTGCTTCTTTTGATTGGGAAGAGATAAAAATGTTTCCTCCCTCCTCGATATCGATTGAAACCTCACATTTTTCAATTATCTCATTAATCACTCTGCCTCCCGGTCCAATTACTTCTCCTACCTTTTCAGGATTTACCTTAACCCGTATTATCTTGGGCGCAAAAGGAGAAAGAGAAGATTTAGGTTTTTGAATTATTTTTTTCATTTTTTCTATGATTTCTTCTCGCGCCTTTTTTGCCAAAAACAAAGCCTCTTCAATCATTTTTTGAGTTAGGCCATCAATTTTGACATCCATTTGTATTGCAGATATTCCATCTTCAGTTCCGGCAACTTTAAAATCCATATCGCCAAAATGATCTTCAGGCCCTTGAATATCACAAAGCAACTTATAATCGTCTCCCTCTTTAACCAACCCAATAGCAATTCCGGCAGCGTGTTTTTTAACAGGCACCCCTGCATCCATTAAGGCTAATGAAGAGCTTGATACAGAGGCCATAGAAGTAGAGCCATTTGAAGAGAGAATCTCTGTGACTACTCTTATAGTGTAAGGAAAATCTTCAAAATCCGGAATTATAGGCAAAAGAGCCTTTTCTGCTAACATTCCATGGCCAATCTCTCTTCTTGAAGGACCTCTAACTGGTTTTACCTCACCAGAACAAAAAGGAGGAAAATTATAATGGTGCATAAATCTTTTTTTCCCTCTTATTTCCATTCCCTCAATTAGACGTTGATCTCCAGGAGAGCCAAGAGTAACAGATGAAAGAGCTTTTGTTTTGCCTCTTATGAACAAACCCGATCCATGGGTTCGGGGTAAAATTCCTATTTTCATAGAAATTGGGCGAATCTCATCCAATTTTCTACCATCAGGTCTTCTTTCTGCCTCTAAAATGTTTCTATGCAAAATTTCTCTCAAGAAATCTTTTAAAAACATACTAGCCACACCAATTTTTTCTTCTCCAAAAGTTTCACCTACAAATTGTAAAATTTCTTCTTTTAGCCTATGCATTGCTTTTCTATTTTCAATAGACGGTTTTTGCATTAAAAGCTCTTCTAATTTTTTGCCAAATTTTTCTCTTATTGTATTTTCCACCTCAGGATCTTTAATTTCTTTTAGCTCAATTTTTTCTTTTTGATGTTTTTTGGCAATATCAAGCTGGAATTCTAAAATTTTCTTAAGCTCATCTTTTGTGTATTCTATTGCCTTCAAAATTTCTTTCTCTCTAACTTCTTTTGCTTGGGCTTCAATCATATTCACAAGAAGCTCTTCTTTTTTGACTCCAGTTAACACTAAATCAAAATCGGCTTCATCTCTTTCTTGATAGTTTGAATTGAGAACAAACCGCCCATTATTTTTTGTAATCCTTATAGGGGCTATAGGACCA
>JAGGTU010000021.1 GCA_021163545.1 bacterium
AAAGTTCCTACGGTAACTATAAAACCATCCAGTAGCACTCACAACCCCGGAGATTATAGAGGATATGGGGTGTATATTAAAAACAATGATTCTCAAGGGTGTGGAGCCTCTACCTTTACTCTAGCCAAAAAATGCCCTTCAGGCTGGACTTGTACTTTATCTAGATCTTCAGTGACAATTGGCCCAGGATCAACTTACGGTGTAACATTAGGAGTTACCTCTCCTCAAAATGCTTCCCCAGGAACTTACCGCCTAACGGTAACAGCCCGGAATCAAAAAAGCGGTCTATCAGGAGAAGGAGAAGCAAAATATATTGTAAAAGAAATCCAGCAAGAAGACCCAGTTACAGGCACTCTCTCTGTTAATAAAACCCAAGCTAAGGCAGGAGAGAACATTACCCTCACAATCTCTGCCCAAGATGATCAAGGAATCTATAAAGTAATGGCTTATTACAAAGGAAGTTGGCATTCACAGTACTGCAATAATGCCAAAGAATGTACAAAGACATTCACATTTACCGAGTCAACAGCAGGAACTAAATACTACTATGGATATATCTATGGAAGAAAATTGAGCGGTAGATTAGAAGGAAGATATACTACTCCTTCTTATGTGAGGGTGAAATGGGAAGCAGTTACTCCTGCCTGCACTGATTCAGATGGAGGAAAGAATTACTATCAGAAAGGAACTGTTACAGTTGGCAATGTAAAACTTACAGATTTCTGTATAAATTCAAGAACACTAAAAGAGCACTATTGCGTGGGCAGTAATGCAAGATATTTGAACTATGTCTGCCCATATGGCTGCGAAAATGGCGCCTGTAGAAAACAACCCGCTCAGCAAGAAGACCCAGTTACAGGTATTCTCTCTGTTAATAAAACCCAAGCTAAGGCAGGAGAGAACATTACCCTCACAATCTCTGCCCAAGATGATCAAGGAGTTTACAAGGTGATGGCTTATTACAAAGGAAGTTGGCATTCACAGTACTGCAATAATGCTAAAGAATGCACAAAGACATGGACATTTACCGAATCAACATCGGGCTACCCTGGTTATGTCAAATATTACTATGGTTATGTCTATGGAAGAAAATTAAATGGTAGATTAGAAGGAAGTTACACTACTCCTTATTATGTGAAGGTGATAATTTCAAGTGAGAGAAGCGAGAATTTACCTGATTTAGTAATAGAGGATATTTTCTACCAAAGCCCTTACATAAAAGTTAAGTATTGTAATAAAGGAAATGGCTGGAGTAGTTCGGATTTCTTAATTAAATTAAGAAATGAGGCTACAGGTAAAGAGTATGGAGGCAATCCATATTATAGATTTTCTGTTCCTCGGCCAGGAGAATGTAAAATTACAGGAGGATATACTCCTAGCCTAATTGGGTTAAATTATGGTCAACGGGCTACAGTTACAGGAATAATTGATTGGGAACAAAGAGTAGAGGAGTCAAATGAAGGGAATAACAGTTTCACTAAGACAATTGGAAGCAGTTCAGCCACTACTAGTTTGGAAGATCTTTCTTCCCAGATTGCTTCCTTACAAGAGATTCTTAAGAGATTGATGGATATTTTAGGAAGACCCTAATGAAAAAGAGTTGCTGGAAGGGAAGGCGCCCGCAGAAAGCGGGCGCCTTCAATTGATTTTCAATTAATGGAAAAATTAATATGCCAGTTGAAAAATCTGCAGGAGCAGTCGTTTTTTATAAAAACAAAGAAATTGAATATTTGCTTTTACATTATCCGGGCTCGACAAAAAAAGCAAAGGATTATTGGGATTTTCCAAAAGGACATATTGAAAAAGGAGAGTCAGAAATTGAGACAGTAAAAAGAGAAGTCTATGAAGAGACCGGATTAAAAGATATAGAAATCCTACCGAATTTTAAAACAAGTATTAAGTACTTCTTTCAGAAAGAAGGAAAGAAAATCTTTAAGATAGTAGTGTTTTATTTAGCAAGAGCTAACACAAAGGAGGTTAAAATCTCTTTTGAGCATATAGGGTTTGTATGGCTTCCTTTTGAAAAGGCAGTTGAAAAAGTTACTTATAAAAACGCAAAAGAGGTATTAAAAAAAGCCCACAAATTTTTGGAGGTTTTAGAGAATCAAAATAGATAAATTATTTTTTTGCTTCCTCAACTATTTTTTCAAAAATCTCTGGGTGTTTACTAGCAAGAGTTGCCAGAATTTTTCTATCAATTTCAATATTTTTTTTCTTTAAAGCTCCTATAAACTTGCTGTAGCTTAACCCCAACTTTCTTACTGCTGCATTGATTTGAGTCTGCCATAATCTTCTCTTCTCTCTTTTTTTAGCCTTTCTATCCCGATAAGCATAACTCCAAGCATGTAAAAGTGCCTCACGTGCTAGCTTGAGTTTGTTTTTTCTCCCCCACCTAAATCCTTTGGCATGTTCTAAAACATGCTTGCGTCTTTTTGTATGAATTGTTCCTCTTTTTACTCTTACCATGGTAATCAATTCTCATTAATCACTGATAATTGCTTTACTTTCTTTTTGGAAAATATAAAAACCTTTTTATTATTTTTGCTTCGTCTTTTGAGAGTTCTACCCATTTTCTTTTTTCTCTTTTCAATTTTCCAGGTTTTTTTGCCCGGAAGTGGTTTTGTCCCGTAGCTCTTCTTAAAACCTTTCCCGTTTTTGTAATCTTAAATCTCTTTAGAATTGACTTCCTTGTTTTTGCTTTCATGTTGTTGCCCCTTTTTAATTATTAAATAAAACCCATTTGGAATCTTTTTTAACTCCTGTTCGATCTCAAAGTCAATATAAGATTTCAAGATTTCTAAAAACTTGTCAATCTTTTCTTTGGCAAACTTACCTAACGCTTTTTCTCGGCCCCTCAAAAGCATTTCAATTCTTACCCTATCGCCATCTTCTAAAAACTCCTTAGCTTGTTTTGCTCGAGTTTCCATGTCGTGATAAGAGATATTAAACCGCAACCTTATTCCTTTTACCTGCGAGCTTTTCTTTTTCTTTTCTTTCTTTTTTTGCTGATATACAAACTTCCCATAATCGATTAATTTACAGACAGGGGGATTGGCTTTATCAGTAATAAGTATTAAATCTAGAGAACGCTCCTTGGCTAGTTGGAGCGCTTCTTCCTTTGACATTATCCCTATCTGTTGTCCCTTTTCATCTATTACACGTACAGTCTCTGCTCTTATTTGATTGTTGAGAATAATCCTTTTCTGAATAATGGAATTTTTTATTTTTCAAGTGGAGGCGCCGGGAATCGAACCCGGGTGCAGAAGCTTTGCCAAAACACTTCTACAGGCTTATCCTGTTTTTGTGTCGGTCTTAGATTAAAAACAGGCAAAAATTCTAAGACCCAGAAGCCCCAAAAACAATTCAGTGTAATTCCTTGGGGCAAAGAATTACACCTAGCCTGAAGTATGACACCCTTTCTTTCCTATCAGGCATCGGAAAGAGGGTGGCCTATGCTTTATGCATAGGCATATGCAGGTTGTAAGTTGGCATTTTTTGTTGAAGAGCGGAGTGCCTGCATGTTTTGGCTTAAGCCTCTGTCGAATCCTTTCACCCCCAACTATTAAGAAATTCTAAATCCAAAATTCTAAACCCTAAACAATTCCAAATTAAAATTTTTCTTTTATTGCTCTCCTTATCTCCCTTTCTATTTCTCTTTTTTTAATTTCTTCTCTTTTATCCGGTTTCCTTTTTCCTCTTGCAATTCCTATCTCCACTTTGATTTTACCAGCTTTAGTATACAATCTTAATGGAATGAGTGTCAACCCTTTCTCTTTTGATTTTCCCAAAAGATATTTAATTTCTCTCTTTTTCAAAAGGACCTTTCTTGCTCTTTCTGGATCATAATCCGGGGGAGCATTTTTGGGCTGATAAGGAGGGATATTTACATTTATAAGATAAGGTTCTTCTCCTTTAAAGACCAAAAAGGCTCCTTTAAGACTTGCTTTACCTTCTTTTGCAGCTTTTACTTCTTGCCCATTTAAAACTATCCCTGCCTCAAAGGTTTCAAGGATTTGATAATCAAAACGGGCCCTTTTGTTTTCTGCTAA
>JAGGTU010000008.1 GCA_021163545.1 bacterium
GATAGCCCGAAAGACATCCTAAAATAAAAGAAAAGATCAAGCCGAATAAAATGATTCCCCAAGAAAGATAAGCCTTTAAGTATAAAACTGGATGAACCTGGAAATAAGCTTCTATCATCTTGGCAAAAGAAACACCTAAAATAGTCCCCCCAACGCCTCCTACAAACCCAATCATTCCGGCTTCTAATAAAAATATTAAACTGATAGTGGTATTTGTTGCCCCTATCGCCTTCATAATGCCTATTTCTCTCACTCTTTCTCTTACAGAAGTAAACATCGTATTCATAATCCCTATTCCCCCTACTAAAATCGAGATAGAGGCAAGAGCAATAATAGCGGCTTGTATTGTACCCAAGATATTCTCAGCAATATCTCCCATTTTTTCTGATGTTAAAACCATTATCTTTCCTTTTTCTGATCCTCGCTGGCGCTTTGCTCGTTCTTCTAAGTCCTGTTTAATTTCTTGAGCCACTTTATTAGGATCATAACCCTCTTTCACTTTCACTAACAATACATTTGGCTCCTTTATAGAGGCGCCGGTGATTTGTTGATATAAACTTTCATCTACATAGACTGACGAATCATCTGATTTACTACCTAAAGATTGTAAAATCCCTGTTATTTTTACTTTTACTCCGTTAATCGATGCCTCTTCCCCAACTTTTATATTTTTCTTAAACAAATCTTTCTCTACCTGACCTCCAACAATAATCTCTCGCCTGAGAGGATCTGGCCATTCGCCTGCTTTAAGATCCCATCCTTGATATTGTTTTAGTATCTCCAAACTCTTTTTGATGGGCAAGCCCACTAAAAAAACCTGTTTTGCCTCACCCTTGTAACGCATTACTCCTCCACCATAAGTCATCGGCACTACATTCTCTACACCTCTATTTTTCTCAACTATTTTCACATCTTCTTCTTCTAACTTTGAACCAGCCATCATACTTACAAAAAAATTAGATTCTTCTCCGGGCATTACAAAAATTATATCTTTACCTAAAGATTTTAACTGACTGTTTATACTCTCTTTTATGCCCTCGCTCAAAGATAAAAGAGTAATAACTAAAAACACCCCTATGACAATTCCCAAAATAGTAAGCCAGCTTCTTAGCCGTCTTGTTCTGAGGTTCTTTAATGCAATTTTTAATAAAGCCGTAATTTTCATATAAGTTTTATGAGATATATTCTTTTCTTGTTTGGTGGTTACTAACAATTCGCCCATCTTGAATCAGAACTTTTTGATCTCCATAAGAAGCAATATATGAGTCGTGAGTTACCACAACAATGGTTCTTTTTTTATCCTGATGAAGATGTTTAAAAATCTCCATAATCATTTTTCCTGTTTTAGAATCAAGATTTCCAGTTGGCTCATCTGCTAAAATAATAGAAGGGTTATTTGCTAGGGCTCTGGCAATGGCAACCCTTTGCTGCTCGCCCCCAGAAAGCTGATAAGGTCTTCTTGATATCTTTTCTTCTAGCCCAACCATCTTCAATAAATCTCTTGCCCTCTTTCTTGCCTCATCTTCTGCAACATTTTGAAAAAGCATAGGCAGAATAACATTTTCAAGGGCTGTGAGATGTTGAATAAGATTAAATTGTTGAAAAACAAAGCCAATCTTTTGTCCTCGAATTGTCGCCATCTCATTAATGCCTAAAGTAGTTACATCCGTGCCCTCTATAAAAACTTTTCCCTTTTCGGGAAAATCTAAAAGACCCATAATATTTAATAGAGTTGATTTTCCCGATCCTGAAGGCCCAACAATACTTAAAAAAGAGCCCTTATAAACTTCGAGGTTAACACCTCTAAGGGCTCTTGTTTCTATTTCTCCTAAATGATAGGTTTTGTATACATTTTCCAATTTTAAAACTACCTCTTTCATATTCATTTTTCTATAATAAGTTCGTCACCCTCCTTTAGCCCTTCTAAAATTTCCACTAAATCGTTAGAACCCCAAAGACCGGTTTTTATATAGCGTTTCTCTTTGCCTTCTTTTGTTTTTAACCAAACAAATTCCTTATCATTTTCTTTATAAATAGATTCTGCGCTTGCAACCAAAACATTATTTTTCTCTTCTGAAATAATAGTAAGATCTACGCTCATTCCTGGTCTTAGCTCAAGATTGTTATCAAAAGAAATTTTTACAGAATAATAAACTATATCGTTGATGATTGTTTCTTTTGGGCTTATAAAATAAACTTCGCCTGCCAATTGTTTCTCAGGATATGCCACCGGCTCTATAATTGCTTTTGAGCCCACCTGAATCTTGGGTAAATCTTCTTCATAAATATTTACCTCTACATAATAATTTTTCTCGGGAATAAATATTATTACCGGCTCCAACATCTGAACATTTTCCCCTTCTTGTTTCAAAATTCTGGCTATCTCTCCATCAAGCGGGGCAACTATTTTTGTTTGTTTTATTCTGTAATTTAATAAAGCAATTTGCTGCTTCGCATTATCTATTTGAGCTTGATAATATTCTATATCTTCTTTACGGGGTTTAGCAGTAATTTTTTCCAAATTTTCTTGGGCTGTTTTTAGATTGTAATACGCTGTATCTAATGCCTGCTCTGCCTGAGAGATATTTTGATCATTAGTGCTTTTTTGAAGGTTAATTGAAGAAATTGCACTATTGATATTTGTATAAGCTACTGAAAGATAATACCGATGATTATCAAGTAAAGTTTTGTCTGAACTAGAAATGATGTTGCGATAAAAAGGATCTTCGCTTTTTTCTTTTATTACATCTAAATCTTGTTTTGCCTGATAAATCTTTGTTGCAAAATAAGGGAGATATTGGTCTACCAAAGAATAATCATTTGTTTGAATTGTCTCCGCTTGATATTGAGATAATTCTTGATATATTTTATCTAAATCTTTTTTCTTATAATCTACAATAATGCTTTCCTGATCTCCACGATAAAAATATGTTCTTTTATAATTGTCAACAAAATTACGAGCATCAAAAATCCTTAAAACAGCATTGTCAATTTTTGAAATAGCGTCTCGGTAATAAAGTTCCAACTGTTTTTCTGCTGAATTTTTTATTTTTTCTAAATTTTCCTTTGCATTCTCATAAGAAACCTTTGCGCTCTCAACATTTGTTTGAGCCAAAGCAATTTCTTCTTGAGTTGCACCTGCTAATAACTTATCCAACTGCGCCTGATAAGCATCTAAACTGGCTTGGGCTTGTTTGAGTTGAACTTTTAAATCTGTATCATCTAACTCTGCCAAAACATCTCCTTTTTTAACTTTTTCGCCTTCTGAAAATTGTATATTTTTAATTGTTCCAGAAAGATTAAAAGAAAGATTCATCTCTTCTCCTTTTTTGATAGTGCCTGTTTCATAAACCGCTTTTATAACATCGTCTTTCCTTACTACAAAAACCTCCTCGTTTTGATTTTTGCTCTCAGAAAAAAATAGCGCTTTTGCTAAGCCCCCCAAGATTAGAATTGATACTATAGAAATAACTATAAGATATCTTTTTTTCATAAATTTAGTTAAGTTGTTGGCAGGGGCGGTGGGATTCGAACCCACAACCTCGGGTTTTGGAGACCCGCGCTCTAGCCAATTAGAGCTACGCCCCTCAATAACCATAAATCACTTCTTAACCTCCGTATGTTTTGTATGTTTTCTGCATCTCTTACAAAATTTCTTAAGAGCAAGCTTTTTGCCCAAAGTTCTTGTTCTTTGAGATTTATGAGTATAATAATTTATCTGGCCACATTCGGAACATTTTAACTTTACAAATGATTTTTTCTTTTTTGCCATATTTCTTGAAAAAGTTGTAGATTAATTATTACATTTACTACTCACTGTTCACCACCCACTACACACTGAGTTGAGCCGGAGGTGGGGATTGAACCCACGACCTTCCCCTTACCATGGGGATGCTCTACCACTGAGCTACTCCGGCTTTTTGTGGGCAGGGAGGGATTCGAACCCCCGAAGGCCTTTCGGCCGCAGGATTTACAGTCCTGTGCGTTTGTCCACTCCGCCACCTGCCCAAGTTAACTATAATTTATAAACCTTAAACGCTGATTATTGAACAAACAAGGTGCATCCTGGTATTGTAGCAAAAAGTTTATTTTTTTTCAACTTTTTGAATGCTTTTTTCTCCATTCTTTAATTCTTTGATGATGACCTGATAATAAAACTTTTGGTACTTTTTGAGGGCGCATTTTTTGAAATTTTTTTGGCAATCCTTTTGTTGTTTTTATTATTTTCTTTGGATCAAAAACTTCCGGTCTTGTGTATTGAGGATATTCTAAATAATCTAAACTTTTTGAAAATGATTCTTCCTCAAGAGACTCTTTTTTTATTACCCCCTCAACAAGGCGGGAGGTTGCATCAATAATTATCATTGCGGGTAGTTCTCCTCCAGTTAAGACATATTTTCCCACCGAAATTTCTAAATCTACAAATTTTTTCACTCTTTCGTCCACCCCTTCATAATGTCCGCAAATTAAAATTATCTGTTTTAATTTTGCTAACTTCTTTGCAAGTGTCTGGTCAAATAGTTTTCCTTTGGGAGAAAGAAGGATAATTTTCCTTTCTTTTTCTTGGATATTTTTACTCTTTCTTAAAATATGCACCAGTCCTCTAAATATAGGCTCTATTTTTAAAATCATTCCCGCTCCCCCGCCATAGGGGCGATCATCAACAGTCTTATGTTTATCTGCTGCAAAGTCTCTTAAGTTGTAAATATTAATTTGAATCAGTTTTTGCTCCTGAGCTCTTCTGAGGATGCTTTGTGAGAAATATCCAGTAAATGCTTCGGGAAATAAAGTAAGAATATCAAATCTTAACATATTATTTTATTTTACCTCTTGTTTTATTTTAAGCAAAAAGGACAGGCCCCGCTAAGCGGGGCCTGTCCTTTTCTTTTGTCTTAAATTTTATATCTTGAGTTCTTCTGTCTCTGAGGCTGATGCAGAGCTTCCAGCTCCGACAGGTTCCTCAATCTTGAGGTTCACGCGGGCATGATTTTTGAGCCCGATTATTCGAAGCAAAGTTCTAATTGCCCTGATGGTAGAGCCTTGCTTACCGATTAACTGTCCCATATCATCTTTATTCACTTTAAGGGTAAGCAAGACCCCCATCTCATCAACTGTCCTATCAATCTTTACATCCTCGGGATGATCAACCAAGGATTTAACAACGAACTCAAGAAATTCCTGGTCTGGTTTCTTTTCAGCCATGATACCTCTATCAATGCTATCCTGTTAATTCTTAATTAAGAACAATATTCGACCTTTCTGTATGCAAGTGTATACCTTAATTTTACACCTAACAACTTAATCTGTCAACCCTCAGCCGCTTCTTTATCTGAAGTTTCATTTTTCTGTTCACCTTTTTGCTCACTTGATGACTCAGTCACTTGTTCACTTGATGCTTCGGTTTTTTGTTCACTCTGTGGCTCAGTTACTTGTTCTCCCGATGGC
>JAGGTU010000037.1 GCA_021163545.1 bacterium
CCTCCTATTAAGAGGAGGCTCAACGCCATCATTCCTATGATCCCCTTTTTCAATGTACATCACCTCCTTTTGAGATGCTTAAACTATAACAAAACTCTCCAATTTTGTCAAATATTGTTTTTCCCTGGCTATAATGTTCCTGAACACTTTCCAAAAAGAATTGATGCTTTTAAAAAGCGTTGTAATAAGAAAGCCATGGCAATGTTATTACAACGCTTTGAAATTATACTTAAAAACACCCAAAATATTTAATTATGTGTAAAGTGTCACTTTACACAAAGAGAGGTAAGACGTTAAATTCTTATGGCGCGCAGCTTATGTTGGTAGGGGTACAAATATTTCCGGATACCTCCTGTGCTCGACCTTCGGAGTCAACACAATAGGCCTGTCCGGGTTTAGCTAAAAGTGAGGCTTTGATACAATATTTAGTTTTGGTGGCAAAACAGACAATCTGCGAACCTTGAGAGAGAATATCTTCTCTTAAGGTTTTTAGGTATTCTCCTTCGCTTGGATGATTTACATTTAAATCTCCATTCTTGCAAAGATTTTGATAACTCATCTCATAGCCATAAATCAGCGCTGCAATTGTCCTTAATTGAACTAAGTCTGATATTATCCTGGCATCTTTTGCTTTATTGGCTCCCTGCATAAATGATTGTTGAAAAATTAAGCCAAAAAGTTGCCCAATCAATTCTGTCACACTGATGGATTCTGCCGGAGCAACTATCTTAACCGGTTGATTGTAATTGGAGAATGTTGAATCTAATCCAATCTCTAATTTCCCTTCTTCATCTTCAACAATTAATTCTCCCTTTATTCTATGAAGATAATATGTCTTTTTATCAATCCAGATCTCAATTTGAGAAGATTTTATTGACTGAAAAAGTTCATCAAGCACCTTTGAAATTTCTTCATCCATTTTATTTATCTCTTCTTCCGAAAAAAGCAGGCCCGGCAAAAATGCGATTTTTTCCTCTTTTGTAAATTGCAAGAGTTCGCTTAGGAATTTCTTTAGATTTTCTTTGTCTAGTCTTGTCAAATAATGATAATACTTTCTTCCCTCAATTACTTGATCTTTCAGCTCCTTCTCTGGCTTTATTGGTGGATATTTAACAAGCAATTCCTCTATCTTTGCTTTAAGTTTTTCTTCCTCTTCCTTTGTGATTCCCTTAAATGATATTCCCAACTCTTTTTCTATCTCCTCCGGATCTACTCTAATCCATTTATTCTGAATCTGCTCGATTATCTGAGAAAAAAATCCTTTAACCATTTCCATCTCTGCTTGTTCTTCCGGAGTTAAACCTATATTTGTACTTGTGATTATCTGTTCATAAAGCCCCACCAAGGGCAACTTTTCAATTTTATAATAAGCCACCTTTCCAATTGTAATTGACTTACCAGAAAAAGGAAAACCCAGTGGTCCGGTATATACAGAAAAGATGGTTGAAGAGAAATCTACTTTGGATTTTGGAGTTTCTTTATCAGAATTGTCTACATCGCCCTCAAGTTGTATCTCAAAAGAAGGAGTTACTTCTGGCATTTGAGTAGTGTATCCTGTAAATTCTGCCATGCCTTTAGCTTGGTAATGATATGTTTTGACTGTTTTGTGTACCTCAAATGATTTTGCCAAAACTCTCTCAGGTGAGGGTCTAAAAGGATTCCATAAAGGATCCCAGATTCTTGAAGCTAGAACTGCTGTCATTCCCAAAAGAACAAAAAGAATAACAACTCCAAAAATTAAAAATGGCTTTTTACTCTTTTTGATTTTTGACTCCTCAAAATAGACTGGGTAGTTTGGATCTTCTCTTTTATCTATTGAGAAAAGAGGTTCTTTTTCCATATTATTGTGTTAATGTTTAGGATTTAGGATTTAAACAAAGATTGACCTTTATTTAAATTTTATCACAGAAAAATTATCTGGGCTAATAATAAACTTGTCTCCTTTTTTGATTTCTCCTTTAAGCAAGGCTTGGGCTATTGCATTTTCAACTTTATCTTGAATTACCCTTTTCATATTTCTTGCTCCAAACTTTATATCATAGCCCAGCTCAACAATTTTTTCTTTTAACTCATCTTGAATAATAAACTCTATATTTCTTTGGGCTAAACTTTTTTGTATTTTTGAAAGTAGAAGATGGGCAATATCCAAAAGATTTTCTTTTGTTAAAGCCCTAAACACAACCACCGCATCAAATCTATTAATAAACTCGGGTCTAAATGTTCCTTGTTCAAACAAATACTCAAGAAGTTCTTCTTTAATTTCTCCCATTTTTTTACCTTCTTTGAGTGCTTCCAAAATTACTTTATAACCTGCATTTGAGGTAGCAATGATAATTGTATTTTTAAAATCTACCTTTCTTCCCATGCCATCGGTTAAATGACCTTCGTCTAAAACCTGCAAAAAGAGATTTAAAATATTTGGATGCGCTTTTTCAATTTCATCCAAAAGCACCAAAGAAAAAGGATTTTCTCTTACCTGAGTAGTCAGAAGTCCTTCATATTCAAAAGATCCAATTAAACGAGGAATATCTTCCATGTTTTGGAATTCTGACATATCCAAGCGAATCATCCTATCTTCTGAACCAAAATAAATTTCAGCCAAGGCTTTTGAGGTTTCTGTTTTTCCAACGCCGGTTGGCCCTAAAAACAAAAAACAACCCATCGGTCTTTTTCTGATAACAACTTCTGTTCGAGCGCGTCTGAGTGCTGCAACTACCTCATTTACCGCTTCATCTTGATTAATAATGCGTCTGTGAATAAGTTTTTCTAAATTCAAAAGAATAGATTTTTCTTTTTGCTCTAACCTACCAACAGGAATTTCTGTCTTCTGAGAAATTAGCTCATCCACATCATCCCTGCCAACCCAAGCTTTTCTTTTGGCAACTACTTTTATCACAACTTCTTCTAAAGTATCCTTGGCTTTTTTGGGAAAAGGTAAAGATGTAATATATCGCTCACATAAATCAACAATTTCCTTTAATGCTTGCCAGCTTATAAATACTTTGTATTTTCTCTCAAGAGAAAAAACTATATCCTCCAACATTAAAAGTGTCTCTTTCTTGGATGGTTCTCTCACTTCTACTTTTGAAAAAAAGTTCAAAAGAGAAGGGTGAGCTTCTATGTTTTTATGAAGCCCTGAATAACTGGTAAGAGCAACAAATTGAAATTGCGATAAAGGCAAATAGGAAGAAAGAATGCCTGTAATATCAATGGCACCAGGCCTTTGTTCTCCTCCAACATAATTATGAAACTCATCGATAACAAGAATCACATTACCTGCTCTTGCAACCTCCTGAAAAATTTTCTCCAAAGTTAACTCTACCTCATCTAAACTTGTGAGTTTGGCTAAAAGCAAAGGGATTTTAAGCTCAACAATCCGCTTGTTATTAATCGTTGGAAGGCTTTCTTCTAATACGCTCTTTTTAGCTAAGGCTAAAATGATATTCTTTGTCCCGACTCCTGGCTGACCCACAATTAAAACATTATTTATCTCGGGATTTGAAAGAATCCTTTCAACTTGTTCTATCTCATCTTTATAGCCAAAAATATCTGGGTATCCGGCTCGCTTTATCATTTCAGACCAGTCAATAGAATATTCATCTAAGGTAATTGTATATCCTGCAGCCCAGTCTTTTCCGATACTTCCCTTTTTTGCTAGATTTTTGAATTCCCAAAATCTTTTATTCTCCTTTATATGTTTTTGGATTCTCTCGTACCACTTAACAAGTCCTTTTATATCATCTGGCCTTAAGTCGTATTCAACCAAAATAGCTTCAAAAACTGGATCGTGTTCCAATAAAGCAAAAATAATATCTCCTGGCTCAATCTTTTTATGTTTTCTTTTTTTACTAATTTTACGCGCAATCTGTAGGATTTCTTTGAGTTCTTTTGGTTGTTTCTCAAGGATGAATTTCCTTGCCCAAAAGTCTTTAATTTTGTTTTGAACATATTTTGGGTCAATTAGTGCTCTTTTAAAAACAAATTGAGCGGTTTTGCTTGATTGAGTTAGAGCAAAAAGTACCAAAGAGGAGTCAAGAAGTCTTCTTTGTCTTCCAGCTAGTTTCTGTGCTTGTTTTATAATTTTTGCGCTCTCAAAATTTAAATAGTCGGCAAGGTTTTTGGAACCCAAAGGAATTTGCGGGTTTTTTATTTTGGTTTCAAAGAATAACACAAAAGAAAAAGCGAGACCAAAAAATGCAAAGGAGATAAGAGAAAAGCCCAAAAAAAGTTCTTCAGTCTTTCCCAAAATTAAATAATTAACTGCAAATACAAAAGCAAAAAGGATAAACCCTAAAAATGCAAAAAATTTAATAAGCTTAAGAAGTTTCAAAACGGTTTGATTAAATGGGTCAATTGCAGGATATATAACTGAATTTTTTAGGTCAACATACATAATTGTCCTCTTAAAAACAAGCCATCAAAACCATGTCGAGCAGAGCTGCGCCTTCTTCGGCTCGCCCCGCCAAGCGGGGCCTCGCCTCAGAGGAACCCACTGCCACCCCGAGGCTCAGCTCAACATGGTTTTGATTCAATAATAAGTTGAATTAAAAAAGAAACTTGATTCCAAATACAAAACAAACGAACAAAATTGCTGGAAGAAAAATCCAAAATAAGTAAAATATTGCTCCAAAAATCAAAACAAAGGCCTCAAAAACAAGACCAACTGCAATAATGACGCTCCTTAAAATCGCTCCCACGCATCTTGAAAAAAGGTTAGAGATGAGTGTCTCTAAATAACGAGTTGGCGAAAACCCCCTTCCATATGACCAAGTAATTCTTTTCCAAGGAGAAAACCAACTTTTTAGAAGCAGACCAATTGAGAAAAAATAATTGCCAAATTTTAAATAATTCTTCCAACCCTGAAGAATGAGTTTGGGCATTTCATAAAAATGCCACCGTATATATTCCAGAAACAACATTTGCATCATCTTATTTTAGAATACCAAAATTTTGAAAAAAAGAAAACAAAAACTGGCCCCATCAATGGGGCCAGTCTAGTATCTCTACTTTGCAAAGAACCACACCTTTCTTTATCATGTGAAGCTGTTGAGCAGCGGCGTAAGATAAGTCAAAATGACGATTAGCAACATATGGACCTCTATCTTGTACTAAGAGTTCTACAGTTGCTCCGGTATCAATTCGGGTCAATCTCACCCGTGTCCCAAATGGCAACCATTTATGGGCGCAGACCGTGGGATCATACATATTGAAAACTTTGCCAGACGCCATTGCTTTCCCGTGATACTTTGGCCCATACCAGCTTACCCATACCTCGTCAAATGCAGTATATGGTTTAACTTTGAGAGTCTGTCCAGGATATGCGATAGGACTTGTAAGGTTATTAAGTTGCATTAACTTCTTCGGCTCCATTCCAACTGCTTCTGCTATCTCTGCTAATGTCCAGCCTTCCCGAACTATGATTTCCATAGTCCTCTGCTCTACGACATTTTCATTTGAAGGTCCCACACCTGTTGCGCTTTCGGTTATCGCAGCAGTTATTTCCTGATCAAAAAAACGGCCCAAAAACAAAAAAGTGCCACTTACGGTCACTATCAACATTAGGACAAACAACTTCTTTTTCAATTTTTATCACCTCCTTTTTCTCCTTAAATTATACCACAGAATTAACCAAATGTCAAAATAAATTCTTATTTGTGAGTAAAGATTTGTTGTTTAAGATTTAATTGTTAGTGGGCGTGGCAGGAGTCGAACCTGCAACCTTCCCCCACTAAATTGGTGGGCAGCACAGGACTCGAACCTGTAACCCCATGCGTGTGATGCATGTGCTCTACCAAATTGAGCTAGCTGCCCAATTTAGTGGGGGACGCTCTAGCCACTGAGCTACACGCCCTCACAAATTACTCCTTTTGTATTATAATATAAATAATGCAAGCTTTGGAATATTATTTCAACCCTCATTTAAGAAAGGACACCTATCTGAAAGTTTTTAGTTTCAGGCCCGAGAAAAAAGATCTCGCTCATCTTGGCTATCTTTATGTAATCGTTGAATTCACAAATACCCTCAAAGAGGATAGAAAATTTATTTTAGAATTAGCTGACCTCATCAAAGAAACATTTTATTCAAATCCAAAACTCCTTCCTGAGAAAGCCTTAACTGAAACTTTAAAAAGAGCAAACCAATTTCTTTATAAAAAAACAGAGTCTGGAGATGTTAGATGGGTCGGCAATTTAAATATTGCTGTCTTAAACTTGGCAAACTATTTTCTTTATTTCTCACGAGGAGGAAGTATTCAAATTTTGCTTTTGCGAGGAGATGAACTTTCAGACATTGCCCAAGAATTAGAAGAAAAAATAACCCCCTCCCCTTTTAAGTTTTTTGGAGGGGTGGCTTCTGGGAAATTGATATCTCAAGATAAAGTAATAGTGATTACTCAGAAATTATTCGAAAATCTCTATGATGAAATTCTGCCCGAACTTATTAACCTGCCGGAGATCAAAGATAAAACTCTAAAAAAGTTTTTTAAATCCAAGAAAAAAGAAATGAAAAATTGGTCAGGTATTTTCTTTTTGCTTTTGATTGAAGAGAAAATTCCTTTCTTTTCTTTCAGACTGCGCCTTCCAAGGATCAACAAAACTCTCTTTTTAATCCTAAGTCTTATTGCCCTACTTGCAATCTCTTATTTTCTGTTTAGGTATTGATTTTAATTAACAAAAGAAGAAAGCGAGGAAAGCAATTTTTAGGAGCTTCCGCAGGCAAAATTGCATGGTTCCCCCCACATAAATTTATGTGGGGGGAAATTTTGCCGAGGACTTGAGCGAGTCCCCCACATAGTATGTGGGGGACGAGCGTCTCCTAAAAATTGCTTTCCGAGCGTTTATTTAAAGCAGATTCTCGCCGGACATAAAGGCTATTTAAGTTTTACTTTAACTCAACTTGGGCTCCTGCAGCTTCGAATTTCTTTTTAATCTCTTCTGCCTCTTCTTTTTTAACTTTTTCTTTCACCACTTGGGGCTCTTTCTCAGCGGCATCAACCAAATCTTTTGATTCCTTCAAACCTTTTTGAGTAACATCTCTTACAACCTTAATTACCTCTATCTTCTTATCCCCTACCTTAGTTAAGACAATATCATATTCAGATTTCTCCTCTGCTCCTCCTGCCTCTTGTGCAGCTTGAGGAGCAGCTTGCACAGCTACTTGAGCCGGCAAAGCAGATACTCCAAATTTCTTTTCCAAAATTTTAACAAGCTCGGCTAAATCAGCAACTTTCATTTTTTCAATTTCCTCAACTATCTTTTTAAATTTAGTCGGCACTTCAACTTCTTCTTTTTCTTGTTGTGCTTGTTGTTCTGTCTGTTGTTCTTCTTTTTCTTCTGCCATAGTATTAGTGACTTTAATTATTTGTTTGCTATATTTTGTAATACTATAAGAAGACCTTTAAGGTTATAATCTAAAGCGTAAATGAAGTTTCTTATTGGAGAAGATAAAATTGAGATAAAGTTTCCTATGAGCTCATCTTTTGAAGGCAATTGTGCAAGCTCAACTATTTTTTCTTTCTCTAAAAATTGTCCATCTAAAAATCCTCCAAAAATCTTAAAATGTTCATTTTCTTTTTGAAACTGATAAAGTATTTTTAAAGGTAAGATTTCATCTTTTTTTCCAAAAACGAAGCCCATTGGTTCTTTAATTTCTTCCTTTGGAAAACTTATTCCTTTTCCAGAAAAAGCAATCTCTGCTAATGTTTTCTTGGCAACTTTTAAGACAGCGTCGGTTTCTCTCAATTTGTCTCTCAAACTAAACAGCTCGGGTGTCTTTATGCCAGAAATTCCAATAAAAACAACAACTTTTTGTTGTTCTGCCAATTTTTTCAATTCCTCTATTATTTCTTTTTTTCTTTCCTTTGTTTTTGGCATAGTCTCGATATTTCGATATGTCGATATTTCGAAATTTCGATATGTCGAAATATCAATTAAAAAAGTCTGCTTGCCGCAGACAA
>JAGGTU010000027.1 GCA_021163545.1 bacterium
AATGTTTAAGCTATCCTGAAGCTTTAGGAGAATTAACTAAAAAATATTTTACAATTGCTGTTTGTGGTACTCATGGGAAAAGTACAACATGCGCAATGATTGCTTTAATTTTGATAAAGGCTGGCTTAAACCCAACTGTGATTTTGGGAACAAAACTAAAAGAATTTGGTGATTCTAACTTTAGAATGGGAAAACCAATTAAAAATTCAAAATTAAAAATTCAAAATGAAAAATTAAAGAATGGAATTTTGGTGATTGAGGCAGATGAGCATTTTGGCTCCTTTTTAAATTATTGGCCGAAAATCATTGTTTTAACCAACATTGAAAAAGAACATCTTGATTATTATAGGAATTTCAAAAATTATCTTCGAGCTTTCAAGAAATTTATAGAGCATCTCTCAGAAGGCGGTTGGCTTATTTTAAATAAAGACGATAAAAACATAAAAAAATTAAAAATTAAAAATGAAAAATTAAAAATTAAAAAATTTACTCTCAAACAAAAAGAGGCAAGAAAATTAAGAAAAATTTTAAAAGTTCCAGGAAAACACAATGTCTATAACGCTCTTGCCGCTTTAACCTGTACAAGGGTTTTAGGAATACAAGATAAAATTTCATTTGAGGCTTTATCTAAATATAAAGGTTCTTGGAGAAGAATGGAGGAAAAAAGAATTACCATTAATCGTTTATCATTTATTCTCGTCTCAGACTATGGTCATCATCCCACCGAAATTAAGGCAACAATTTCGGCTTTGCAAGAAAAATATCCAAGAAAAAAAATTTGGCTTGTATTCCAGCCTCATCAATACCAAAGAACCTACTACCTGTTTAAAGATTTTGTAAAGGTTTTAAAAGATCTTAAAGTTCAAAAAATTCTTATCCCTCCTATTTTCGATGTACCCGGCAGAGAAAATGAAGAAATCCAAAAGAAAGTTTCTTCAGAACGATTAGTAAAAGCAATCAACCAACAACTTGAAAAACCAAAAGCATTTTTCATTCCGGATTTTCAAAAAATCAAGAGTTTTATTAAAGCAAATTTTGAAGATGATATCCTTGTTATTATGGGAGCGGGAGACATCTATAAATTGGCGCAGGAATTTTCCACTTGACCTTATTTTTGAAAAAGAGGTATGATATTATAATTAAAAGACCCCGCAAAAATTTAAATACATTCAGTTATAGGCGGGGTAAAGGTCGGAAAGAAACCTAACAACTATATAAAAAAATGAGCCCAATTGTATCTGCAATAATTTGGATTGTTATAGGATTAGTTGTTCTGGGGGTGGTTTGGTATCTTTTGAAGAAACAAAAATCAAGAGGAGGATCAAGCACACCCTCAGCATAGGTGTTTAATGAAATAATGTTTTTCTCCAAGGAAAGCGTCTTGAAAAAGGCGCTTTCCTTGTTTAATAACTAAAAAAGTTAGAGTGCTCTTGTCTGACACTTTACACAAAATGAAGGGTTTGGTATATTAGAATGTGCTATGAGGTTAATAGATATCATCACAGTTTTGTGCTTTCTTGCAGCCCTCTTTATAGTAGCTTCTGGATTGCTTTCAAAATATGAGGGTCTTTTGGCTACTCTTGTGAAATAAAAATCTGATTAAGATTATGGATAAAGAAATTCAGCTTCAACTTAGAGCCAAAAAAAGAGATGTGTTGGGCAGAAAAACCAAACGTTTGAGGGCAGAGAATCTTCTGCCGGCTATTTTGTATGGACCGAAAATAAAAAATATCCCCCTTGTTCTGGACTATAAGTCATTTGAGAAAGTTTGGAGCAAAGCAGGGGAGAGTTCGCTAATTAATTTAGAGATTGAAGGAGAAAAGAAAAAATATTTGGTACTTATTCACGATATTCAACAAGACCCTCTCACAGATAAAATTATCCATATAGATTTATATCAACCTGATCTAGAAAAGAAAGTTACCGCTTGGGTTCCTCTTGTAATTGTAGGGGAGGCACCAGCGGTGAAGAACTTAGGAGGGACTTTAGTAAGAAACTTAGATGAGGTAGAAGTAAGGGCTTTACCAAGAGATTTGCCACATGAAATTAAGGTAGATGTGAGCAATCTCAAAGAAATTCATGACGAAATTTTAATAGAGGACTTGCAAGTACCCAATAATGTAGAGATTTTAAAAAACCCAAAGGAGGTTGTAGTTACTGTAGCCCCGCCTGAAAGAGTAGAAGAAGAATTAGCAGAAGAAAAAGAAGAAATCAAAGAGCCAGAGGTAATTAAAGAGAAAAAAGAGGAAGCAGAAGAGAAAGAACAAAAACAGGAAGAAGGGTAATTTTTATTTAAATTGATATGCAAAAAAAGGCTTTGTGCAAAACCTGCTTTATTACAATACTGATGGTAAGCTTCTTTTTTACATTTTTTATTGAGGCCCAAAACTTAGAAGAGAAATGTGATCTTGAAAATGTAGATAAAGAATGCGAGAGACTAAGCCCCTCAGATTGTCAGGCACTTCTAAATGAGTGCCTGAATTTTTATCAGGAAAAAAGTGAGTATTATCAAAAAGAAGTTAAAGAGACCCAAGAACAGAGAAAAACGCTTCAAAGCGAAATTCGGTATTTAGAAAACAAAATAAAAAAGTTACAGAACGAAATTTCTCACAACGAACTTGTTATAAAAGATTTACGCCTTCAGATTCAAGATACAGAAAAATCTATTGATATCACTTCACAAAAAATAGAAGAAACTAAAGAAAAAATTGCCAGAATCCTAAGATTAATTGATGAATATGATCAAAAATCAATTATAGAAATTTTACTAGAAGAAGCTAGCCTTTCAGACTTCTTTGATGAGTTAGCAGCGCTTGAAAGCTTAAATTACCAACATCAGCAACTTCTTAAAAATATTAAAAATTTAAAGACGAATTTGGAACAACAGAAACAATCTCTTTTAGAAGATAAAGAAGAACTGGAGCGGGCGGTGTTGGTAAGTTCAATAAAGGCTAAAGAAAGCCAAGAATTAAAAGAAGAAAAAGACTGGCTTTTGAAAAAAACCAAAGGTAAAGAACAGAAATACAAAGAATATTTAAAAGAGGTACAAGAGAAAGCCGCTGAGATTAGAAAGAGAATTTTCGAATTAGCTCAGGTTGCTGAAACAGAGGCTCCAAGTTATGAAGAAGCCTATGAGCTTGCAAAGCAAATAGAAGGTATAACGGGTATAAGACCTGCGTTACTTCTTGGGCTGCTAGAGGTAGAATCGGCAATTGGCAAAAATGTGGGTCAATGTAATTGTGAAGGTAAAACCTATTGTAGGCATCCTGATGTTTCGTGGAAAGAAGTGATGCCAAAAAGTCACTGGGATTCATTTTTGCAGATTACAAAAGAATTAGGATTGGACCCTAATAAAACTCCGGTCTCTTGTGCTGTAAATGGAGGAAAGGTTCAGTGGGGAGGAGCTATGGGACCAGCTCAATTTATGCCAAATACCTGGCTGAAATTAGGCTATAAAAAAAGAGTAGAAAAAATTACCGGAGTTAAACCGGCTAACCCCTGGCGTATTAAAGATGCATTCTTAGCTGCCGCCTTATATCTTGCTGATTTTGGAGCAGATTCACAAAGATTGAAAGATGAAATTGGGGCAGTTACGGCTTATTTATGTGGCACTCCTTATATGACCACAACCTGTAAAAAAGCCGGAGGTAAATGGTATAGATCAGCAGTTTTGGAGAAAGCTTCCAAATGGCAGAAATGGATTGATGAAGGAGTATTTGAAAAGTAAATACTAAATCCTAATTTCTAAATCCTAAACAAATTCAAAATTCTAAATTCAAAAATTCAAAGCTTTTAGATTAAAATTTAGGATTTATTTAAGGTTTTTTCTAATTCCTCAACAATTGGGTCTAACTCACCTCCAAGAATTTCTTCTATATTGTGCCAAGTTTTTTTAACTCGATGATCCGTAACTCTATCTTGAGGAAAATTATAAGTGCGTATTTTTTCAGATCGCTCCATTTTGCCAATTTGGGATTTTCTGGTTTGCTGTATCTCCTTTAATTGTTGTTCTTCTTGCATTTTTAAAAGTCTTGCTTGCAGAATCGCCAGAGCATTTTCTCTATTCTGGGCTTGAGTTCTTTCACTTTGGCAGGCAACCACAATTGAAGTTGGTATGTGAGTAATTCTTACTGCTGACTCCCTCCTATTTACATATTGCCCTCCCGGCCCAGATGCTCTAAAAGTTTCAATTTTTAAGTCTTTTGGATCAATGTGAATCTCCGCTTTTTTTGGTTTTTTTAAAACTACTACTGAAGCGGTGGAAGTATGAATTCTTCCTGATTTTTCAGTCTCAGGAATTCTTTGAACCCTATGAACGCCCCCTTCATACTTTAGCTTTGAGTAAGCTCCTTTACCTGTAATTTCAAATATAGCCTCTTTGATACCGCCAAGATCAGTTTTTTTTGTTTCAAGAATTTTTACCTTCCATCCTTTTTTGTTTGCGTATTTGAGATACATTGAAAAGAGATCTTGGGCAAATAAAGCCGCTTCCTCTCCTCCAACCCCTGGCCGAATTTCAACAATGACTGATTCTGTTTTTTCTTTATCTTGTGCAAAACTTTGAAGTTCTTTCTTTAAAATTTGAAGCCTCTGCTGCAGGTCTTCTTTTTCTTTTTTAGCCAACTCTAACAACTCTTTATTAGTTTCTTTTTTTAAAATCTCTTCTGTTTCCTCTATCTTTTTTCGTATCTCTTGTAATTCTGTGTATTTCTGGAGAATTTTTTCAATTTCACCTCTTTTTTTAATAAGCTCTCCAACTCTAACCCAATCTTCTTTTTTTTGGGCCTCCTCAATTTCTTTTGTAAGCTGATTGTATTGAGAGGTTAAGTAATCTAAGTCTTCCATAATTAAAAACTCCTCTTAAAATAAAGAGATTTAAATAAGCAACAGTTATTTTTTTTGCTTTTTTTTCTTTTTTAGTTGAGTGTGCTTTTCAAGTCGAGATTTGAACTTCTGAATTTGACCTAGTGTATCTACCACTTTATCTTTGCCTGTATAAAACGGGTGACATTTTGAACAAATTTCAACCTCAAGCTCTGGTTTTGTTGAGCCAACAGTAAATTCATTGCCGCAAGCACATTTTACTTTTGCGTTTTTATAGTACTTTGGATGAATACCCTTTTTGGCCATAATAATCAATAATAAATAAATTAATATTCACTCAATATCCTAGCAGAGATCTTGAAATAATTCAAGAGATTCATTACAATAACATATATCTTCTTGGGTTTACAAAATGATACTTTTTTTGCTATTCTAATTCGTATCTATGAAAAAGAAAAAAGAAGAGTCCAAAAACCAGGTAGAGATTGATATCCAAGAGATGGCAAAATGCGGTGTCCATTTGGGACATCGTTCTTCTAAATGTCATCCCAAGATGAAACCATACGTTCTTGGTGTAAAAGGAAGTGATCATATTCATATTATAAATCTAGAAATCACTGCTCAAAAATTGAAAGAAGCCTTAGATTTTATTCAAAACCTTACAAAAGAAGGCAAAGTTATTCTTTTTGTAGGTACAAAGCCAGGAATTCAACATCTTATAAAGGAGATAGCAGTTGAGTGCGGATTTCCTTATGTTGAAAACCGTTGGCTTGGAGGCACGTTAACAAATTTTAAAGTAATTAAACAAAGAATTAATTATTTAAAAGAGCTAGAAAGAAAAAAGGAGGCTGGGGAGCTTGAGAAATATACAAAAAAAGAAAGGTTAAAATTTGACAAAGAGATTCAAGATTTGGAAAAAAAATTAGGTGGCATTAAGGATTTAGAAAACTTACCCGATGCAATTTTTATTGTTGATATGGCCCGAGAAAAAACGGCTGTCAGAGAGGCAAAAAAGAAAGGCATTCCTTTAATTGCAATTGTTGATACAAATGTTGATCCAACACTTGCCGACTTTCCCATTCCGGCTAATGATGATGCCATATCTGCAGTGAAATATATTCTAGATAAAGTCAAAGAGGCAATTTTAGAGGTAAAAAAGAAGAACCAAGAACCAAGCACCAAATAACAAATAAATTCCAAGAACCAAGATCCAAGAACCAAATAATTAAATTACTAATCTATGGAGAATATTGAGAAAATAAAAGAACTTCGTCAAATTACAGGCGTTTCTCTTTCTTTATGCAAAAAAGCTGTTGAGGAAGCAGAAGGAGATTTGGAAAAAGCAAAAGAATTATTAAGAAAATGGGGCGAGGATCTAGCATCTAAAAAATCTTCAAGAGAAACAGGAGAGGGTATTATAGATGCCTATATTCATTCCAATAAAAAAATTGGCGTTTTGATAGAGTTAAGATGCGAGACAGATTTTGTAGCAAGAAACGAAGAATTTCAAAAACTTGCCCATGATTTAGCAATGCATATTGCAGCAATGGGTCCCAAATATGTAAAAGAAGAAGATATTCCTGAAGAAGAATTAAACAAAGAAAGAGAAATTTATAAAGAGCAATTTGAAAAAACTGGCAAGCCGCAGGAAATTATTGAAAAAATGATAGAGGGGAAATTAAAGAAATATAAAGAAAGCATTTCGCTTTTGAGGCAGCCTTTTGTAAAAAATCCTAAGAAAACTGTTGAGGAGGTGATTAAAGAATATATTGCAAAACTTGGTGAAAATATCTCAGTTAAAAGATTTGTAAGATTTGAGATATGATACAACTTATAGCCTCCATCTTATTTGGGATTAGCATTATAGGGATGGCTTTTTTGTTGGCCAAAACAAAAGGAGAAGGTTTGAAAAAGCAAGAAAGAAAAAAAGCCCGTATTTCGAGGTTGAAAGAGAAGTACAAGATTCCTCAAAAAGCTCCTTTTCAATTTAATGTTAATAATTTTCTAAGGAAATTTTTAATAAGATTAAAGATTTTCCTTTTGAAATGTGAAAATAAAATAGATGCTTGGCTAAGACAAGTCTCTCATTCAAAAAAATTCAATGACGATTACTGGGAGAGATTTAAAAAATAGCCAAGTAATTATGCCGAGATAGCTCAACGGTAGAGCAGCCGCCTTGTAAGCGGCAGGTTGCGGGTTCGAATCCCGCTCTCGGCTCCACTATTTTGAAATACCACATTTACGGTTCTTGATTAGTTGATCCCGCAGGAAGTTCTGTGGGGGCCTTGTTCTTTGTGATATAATAAATAAACTATGAAAGGGATAGAGCTTATTATTCAGCCTCTCTTAGTAGGACTCTCTTCTGGGGTTTTTTGTGGGATGTACTGTTTTCCTTTTATTGCCCCCATTTTGATAAGTGAAAAAAGAAAGCTTTCTCAGGATTTCATTTTGCTTTTAAAGTTCATTTTTGGAAGGCTTTTGGGATACATTGCTTTTGGGGCACTTTTTGGCTATCTTGGCGAAAAAATTACCCAAGATAAATTTGATTTAATTGCAAGCATAGTTCTGATTGTTCTCTCTGCAATTTTGGTTTTGTATACTCTTGGCTTTATTAAAAAGAAACGTTCTTTTTGCTTGAAACCCAAAATTAAAACAAAGCTCCCGATATTGATGGGATTTCTGATGGGAATAAATGTTTGTCCTCCTTTTTTAATGTCACTTGTTTATGTTTTTAAGCTTCATAATGTATTGTACGGAGTAATTTATTTTCTGATTTTCTTTTTAGCAACCACAATTTATTTTATCCCTCTTGGATTTTTGGGCTATTTTAATAAATTCAAAGAATTTCAAGCAGTAGGACGAATTTCAGCCTTAATTGTAGGTGTTTCATTTTTTGTGTATGGAATTTATGATATTATAAGATACTTTTATGACTAAGAATTTCAATTGGTATTTATTAAAGATTCAACGAATAAGCGGAGTCATTCTGCTTGTTTTGGTAATTCTATTTTTTATCTCGGGATATGGGACAACAAGACAGATAATTGATCCAATATTTGCAAAAATTCTTCACGAAAAAATTCTTCCCGTTCCTTTTGTTTTCTTTTTGTTGCTGCATATTTCCTTCTGGCTTAAAAGATGGCTATTGCGATGGATTAAAGATGAGAAGTGGGTCAATATTTATTTGATAATTTTGGAAGTAATAATTTTTATCTTGTTTGTTGTATATTTTGCTTATGAATAAAGCAAAAATTGGAGCAATAGTATTTTTGCTAGTCATTGTTGGGGTTTTGGTATTTTTAATTACTTCAAAAGAAAAAGCCAGAACAGAAGACTTGCATGAGGCAATGTATTATGAAGTTTTGGAAGGGAAGATTGTAAGGTGTAATTTATGTCCAAATCGATGTATTCTTTCCCCAGGACAGATAGGCAATTGCCGCGCAAGAAAAAATATTGATGGCAAGCTTTATTCATTGGTATATGGCAAGATTGCTGCCAAACATTTAGATCCTATAGAAAAAAAGCCTCTTTATCATTTTTTGCCCGGTACAAAGGCTTATTCAATTGCTACAACCGGTTGTAATTTAAGATGTAAATTCTGTCAAAATTGGCAAATCGCACAGGTTTTTCCTTGGGAGGTTAAAACAATAGATATGACTCCCGAGCAAGTAGTTGAGGAGGCTTTGAAATCGGGAGCACAGTCTATTGCCTTCACCTACACAGAACCTGTTGTATTTTATGAGTTTATGCTAAATACTGCAAAGCTTGCAAAAGAGAAAGGTTTAAAAACAGTAATGATTACTTCAGGATACATAAACCCAGAGCCATTAAAGAATCTTTTAAAATATTTGGATGCGGTGAAAATAGACTTTAAAGGATTTTCAGATAAGTTCTACCAGAAAATGACTATGGGACATGTTCAACCTGTGTTAGATGCTATGAAAATAGTAAAAGAATCAGGAAAATGGCTCGAGATTGTTAATTTGATAATTCCTGGTGAAAATGACTCAGACGAGGATATTAGGAATTTAGCTTTGTGGGTAAAAGAAAATTTAGGAGAAGATGTGCCAGTGCATTTTACTCGTTTTCATCCAGATTATAAATTGCTTAATACTCCTCCAACGCCAATTGAAACTTTAAAAAGAGCGCGAGAGATTGCAATGGAAGTAGGGCTGAAATATGTCTATACAGGAAATGTTTATGATCCAGAAGGAAGCACTACATATTGTCCTGAGTCAAGAGAGGTTGCAATCAAAAGAGAGGGATTTTTTGTAATTGAAAATAATTTAGACGAAGAAGGGAAATGTCCTTCGGGTGAGAAAATCCCAGGAGTCTGGAAATGATAATGCAAAATGTAAAATGTAAAAGCTAAAATTAAATCGCTTCAAATCTCTATCTTAAATGCTAAACCTGATTAAACGAAAAAAATTATTAATAATTCTTTTAAGTTTGGGAATAGTGCTTCTTCTGGTTTTGTTTTTGGTTTTGCCCAAAAAAGAGAGTACAGAGAAAAAAGAACTAGAGATAATTAGAGAGCCGACGGTAGCTGGAGAGTTTTATCCTGAGGATAAAATTCAATTATCTGCACTCATTGATAACTTTTTGGAAAAAGCCTCTTTGCCAGAAGTAAAGGGCGAGGTAATTGCTCTTATTGTGCCTCATGCAGGATACCAGTTTTCAGGAGAAGTGGCAGCGCATGCATTTAAAACTTTAGAAGGAGAGCAAGTTGATACAGTGATTATCGTTGGAAATAGTCATCATGAAAGATTTGACGGAGTGTCTGTTTTTCCGAAAGGAGTTTATAAGACCCCACTTGGGGAGGTGG
>JAGGTU010000011.1 GCA_021163545.1 bacterium
CTCAATTGAATAATTTCATCAATATGAAGAGTTTTGTCAAGGAGAAGTTGAAAAATTAATTTTTCTTCTTCTGTTCCTTCAATGGACCCGCTTTTTTGTTCAAAAGAAATTCCAAAAAACTTTAGAATTTCTTTTGGTGAACTTACAAGTTTTGCTCCTTTTTTGATAAGGAGATGACAGCCTTTTGATGTTTCGTTATAAATTGACCCCGGAATAGCAAAGACAGGTTTTTTCTGAGAAAAAGCCCAATCTGCTGTAATTAAGGCTCCTGATTTTTCTCTTGCCTCAATTACCAGAACCCCTTTTGATAAACCAGCAATAATTCTGTTTCTTTCTGGAAAATGAAAATGGTTAGGGGGAGTTAAAGGAGGATACTCTGAGACCAATGCTCCTTGTTTTTGAATGATCTCTTTTGCAAGTTTTAGATTTTCTTTTGGATAAATTCTATCCAAACCTGAACCCAACACAGCTATTGTTTTGCCCCCATAATCTAAGCAAGTTTTATGGGCTAAAGCGTCAATTCCTTTTGCCAGCCCGCTTACGATTACAAAACCTGCCTCTGTTAAAGTTTTTGCAAAATCAATAACTACTTTTTTGCCATAATCTGAGGGAGTTCTTGTTCCGACGATAGCAAACAAAAATTTATTTTTTAATTCTAAATTTCCAATAAAGTATAGAACTTTCGGTGGTGATTTTATCTTTTTTAAGCTTTCTGGAAAAAGAGGATCATTAGGGGTTAATCTTCGAATTTGATTTGACAAGTTATTCATTTTTATTTATAGCTTTATAAAGGAGGTGATAGAATATGTGGGAGGTGTCGCTTGAAGAAATCACGCTGCCCCAAGGATGGAAGTTTAAGGAAGCCCCAGATTTCTTGTATCTCATAGGCCCTGATGACAAAATTCATCTTGTTTGGTCTGCCCAAGGACCTACAAAAGAGGATATCAAAAGGGATCTGGAATCGTTCTTTGCTCAGGGTTCATAAGAATGTCTGCGGACGCTCTCAAAAGGAGCGTCCTTTTTGTTAAACTCGCTCATTGCTTTTTCAACCCCTTCTTTTAAAAGAACCTCTACTGCTTTTGTGCCGATTTTAAAAACCTCTTTTAAAACTTCTCTTTCTTTTTTGGAAAACCTCTCTAAAACAAATTTTTCCAACCCTTTTTCTTTTACTTTTAATTTTTCATTTTCTGATAAAGGTGCTATCCCAATTCTCAACCGGAGAAAATTTTTGCTACCTAAATTCTGGATCAGTGACTCAACTCCCTTGTGCCCGCCAGAGCTTTTCCCTCTGGAGATTTTTATCCTTCCAATTTCAATGTCTGCATCATCATGAACAACCCAGATGTTTCTCTTTGGAACTTTATAATATCTTGCAATTTTCAAAACTGCTCTGCCAGATGAGTTCATAAAAGTTAAAGGTTTTACCAAAAAAACAACTTTTCCAAAAATCTTTCCTTTTGTGATTTTTGCTTCAAATTTTTTTGATTCTTTAAAAGGCCCAAACTTGCCGAGTTTCTTTAAATGATCAATAAACAAAAAACCAACATTATGTCTTGTTAAGATAAATCTTCTTTTCGGGTTGCCTAGACCCACAATTAAAATCATTTTTTTAATATAATACACAGACCTTGAAAATTCAAAGCATTTGCGTGTATAATTTAAGATATGAATAAAGCTTTATCATTTTTTTGGGAAATAATCAAAATTTTCCTTATTGCTCTGCTGATAGTCATACCTATCAGGGAGTTTGTCTTTCAGCCTTTTTTTGTAAGAGGGCAAAGTATGGAACCCAACTTTCACGATTTTGATTATTTGATTGTTAACGAAATCAGTTATCGATTTCATGGGCCTCAGAGGGGTGATGTAATAGTTTTTAGAAATCCCAACAATTTGAATCAAAGATTTATAAAAAGAGTAATCGGCCTTCCCAATGAAACAGTCATCATTAAAAATGGACAAGTGATTATACAAAAAAATGATCACTCCTTTATATTAGAGGAACCTTATTTGCCAAAAGGAACAAAAACACCGGGTAGTTTAGAAGTACACCTGAAAGACAATGAGTATTTTGTTTTAGGAGACAACCGCGCCTCTTCATTAGATTCTAGATTTTTTGGACCGGTCTCGGGCAATTTAATTATAGGCAAAGCTGCCTTTAGAATTTGGCCGCTGGCTGTTTTTGCAGATAAACCATCATTTTCTCCAAATTAATTTATGAAAAAACCCAGGTTAAAATTTCAAACACCAACGGGAATGAGAGATATTTTGCCCGAGGAAGAAGCTTATTATGAAAGAGTATATTCGATCGCTGATCAATATGCAGATTTCTATGGTTTTAAGAAAATAGAAACACCTATTTTGGAGGACTATGAGCTGTTTGTAAAATCTACAGGCCCTACTACTGATATTGTAGAAAAGCAGATGTATCTTTTAAAAACCAAGGGAGGAGAGTATTTGGCTTTAAGACCTGAATTTACACCCTCGTTGGCGCGTTCCTATTTTGAAAATGGAATGGTCGCTTGGCCTCATCCTGTTAAGTTATACACACGTGGTCCTCTTTTTAGGTATGAGCGGCCGCAAGCTGGGCGATATCGTCAGTTTCATCAAATAAATTTTGAAACGTTTGGCTCCAAAAAACCAATAGCTGAGGTAGAGATTATATGGCTTTTTGTAAAAATTCTTGAAAAATTAGGAATTAAAAATATTGTTGTAGAGATAAATAGTATCGGAGACTCCCAATGTAGGCCCTATTATAAAAAAGTTTTGACAAGATATTTAAAGCGCAACGAAACCGCCCTTTGTGCAACTTGCAGAAAAAGATTAAAGAGAAACCCTCTAAGAGTGTTAGACTGCAAAGAAGTTCGGTGTCAAAAAATTGTAAAACAAGGTCCCCAGATTGTAGATTATTTATGTGAGGAATGTCATGATCATTTTGAAAAAGTTCTAGAATATCTGGAGGCTTTAGGTATTCCTTACATTTTAAATCCTTATTTGGTAAGAGGCTTAGATTATTATACAAAGACAGTGTTTGAAATTATTCCCCAAAAAGATCAGGAAACAAGGCAAAGCGCATTGGTTGGCGGTGGAAGATATGATGGACTTTTAAAACTTATAGGAAAACAAGATATCCCAGCCTGCGGAGGAGCAGGAGGAGTGGAGAGGATTATCGACTTTTTAAAAGAAGAAAACATTTCTGTTAAGAGAAAAGAATCTACTCCGGAAATTTTTATTGCTCAACTTGGTGATGAAGCCAAAATTGAGAGCTTAAAACTTATAGAAGAATTTCAGAAAGCTAAAATTCCTGTTACCTTTCAGCTTTCCAGAGATTCATTGACTAATCAATTAAAAATTGCTAATAGAAAAAAGGTAAAATATGTAATTATTATTGGCAAAGAAGAAGTTTTAAAAAAAGCCCCAATTTTGCGCAACATGGAAACAGGAGATCAAAAAAGTGTTCCAAGGAATAGGCTAATAAAGGAAGTTAAAAATGCTTTAAAGAAAGAAAAGAGAACAAGATTAAAATAAAAATTATAGAATATGGTTGCAGCAAGAAAAACAAAATCCGGTATGGTGATTGAAAAACAAAATGGAGAGGATTCAAGACAAGTAGTGAACCGCTTTTTAAGGCATTTAAAACAAAGCGGTGTTTTAACTCAGGCAAGAGAATCAATGTATAGAAAAAGGCCATTGAGCAGGCAATTAAAAATAAGAAGCGCCCTAAGGAGAGAAGAGCTTAAAAAGTACTATCAAAAACTAGAAAAGCTGGGAAAGATTTAAAAGTTTTATTGAAAAATCTCCTTCTAGAAAAGGAGATTTTTTTATTTGCTCAAGTTTTTAAGATTTGGTAGGATAAAATAAAGCATGTTAGAGATAAATAATCTTACCAATCGCCCGTTAGATGAAGAGTTTCTCAATAAAGTTGCAAACAAAGTTTTAGAAGAGGAGAAGAAGGATGGTGTGGTTTCTCTGGTGTTTGTAGGGCCAAACAGGATGAGAAAAATGAATTATCAATATAGAAAGAAAAACAGAGTAACAGATGTGCTTTCTTTTCCCGAGCCCCCACAAAAAGACTTTATTGCTCCTCCAGAGGCGCAGAAACAATTGGGAGAGATTGTCATCTGCCCGAGGGAGGTGAAAAAAAGAGCAAAAAGAGAACAATCGGAGTTTAAAAAAGAATTAGCAAGGACCCTCATTCATGGGCTTTTACATCTTCTGGGATACGATCACAAAAAGCCGAAGGAGGCAGAGATTATGTTGCAAAAAGAAAATAAATATTTAGGATATTTTTTCTAAAAAATATGGCAAGAGGAACCTATATTGGAGCAATAGATGTTGGGTCCAGTACAATAAAAGGAATGGTTGCCCAAAAACTGAACGGGGCCCAAACAATAGAAGTTTTAAGCTTTCAAACAGTGCCCTCATTTGGTGTAAGGAAAGGAATGGTTGTGGATGCTCCCAAAGTCTCCCAAAAAATTGTAGAGTTAAAAAAATTACTTGAGCAGGAATCTCAAAGAAAAATAAAGGACGTATTTGTTAATATAGGAGGATATCACATTTTTGTTAAAAATACTCATGGGGCGGTGGCAATTTCAAGAGCAGATCAAAAAGTTTCACAAGAGGACATAGAGAGAGTAATAGAAAGCTCGCGCGCAATTACTTTACCTTTTAACAAAGAGGTTCTAGAGGTTATACCAAAGGAATTTATCATTGATGGAGAAAGAGGGATTAAAGACCCTCTTAACTTAAAAGGAATAAAACTTGAGGTAGAATCCTTGGCAATATGTGCTTTTTCTCCATATGTTAAAAATCTTATAGATGCAATTTTAGGGGCAGATCTTGAAATTGCTGAAATAATTCCTTCTCCTTTGGCAGCCTCTCTAGCAATTTTGACCCCCCAACAAAAAGAATTAGGGGTAGCTTTGGTAGATATTGGCGCCGGAAGTACTTCAATCGCAGTTTTCGAAGAAGGAAGTCTTCTTCATCTTGCAGTCTTACCTGTTGGCTCCTCCCACATTTCAAATGATATTGCAATCGCTCTTCAAACGGAGATAGAAACTGCCGAGAAAATTAAATTAAAATACGGGGAATATATTTTTAAAAAATCAAGAAAGAAAGAAAAAATAGAAATTGGACCAAATAAAACTTTTGTTTTCCCGCTTAATAAAATGGCAAAAGCGGGTAAGGCACGCATCTCAGAGATTTTTGCACTCATTAAAAAAGAACTAAAGAAAATTTCTAAAGCCGACTCTTTGCCCGCCGGTGTAGTATTGGTAGGGGGTGGGGCAAACTTACCTGGAATTGTTGATTTTGCGAAAAAGGAATTGGCTTTACCCGTTAAAAAAGCATCTCCTAAAGGATTTGTAAACCTTAAGAGTGATCCTTCACTTGCTGTTTTATGTGGTTTGGTTCTTAAAGGATTTGAACAAGAGAGTCAATCAGAGAGAGGGCAACTTCTTCAAAGAATGAAAAAGATTTTTAGAATATTTTTGCCATGAAAAACCATATGAAGATAAAAGTTATCGGAATAGGTGGAGCAGGGGGCAATATCCTCACAAGACTGCCAAGGCCTTATCCTAAGCCTGTTGAGCTAATTGCTATCAATTCTGATCTCCAGGATTTAAAAGCAACTAAAGCAGACAAGAAAATTCAAATTGGCAAAAAAAGAACACTAGGATTAGGTTCGGGTATGAATCCCAAGATTGGTAGAGAGGCAGCAGAGGAATCAAAGGAAGAGATAAAGAATGTTATTACAGGCGGAGACATTGTTTTTATTATTTGTGGCTTGGGCGGAGGTACTGGTTCAGGTGCCTCTCCTGTTGTAGCCAATATAGCAAAAGAAACCGGCGCTTTAACTATTGGGATAGTAACCTTCCCTTTTTATTTTGAAGGCGCCCAAAGAAAAAAAATTGCCCACCGTGCTTTATCTATATTGGAGAAAAATTTAGATACATTTATTGTAGTCTTTAATGATAAAGTTTTAGATAAAGTTCAAAACGCTACCAACATTAGCTCCGCTTTCTATCTAATAGATGAAACAATTCATAATATTATTTTTGATGTTTTAAATCTTATAGTAACCCCAGGATTAATCAATATAGATTTAGCGGATTTAAGTTCAATTATGAAAAATGCCGGTAGAGCCTTTTTTGGTATTGGTAAAGGGCAGGGAGAGAAGAAAATTGAACAAGCAACCAAAGAAGCGCTTACCTCTCCATTCCTTGAAACTTCTATTGATGGAGCAAAAGGAATTTTATTTAATATTGCCGGAGGCAAAAATCTCACCTTATTTGATGTTCAGAAGACAGCCAACATTATCAATCAAAAAGGCTCTCCACAGGCAAAAATTATTTTTGGCGCATTCCAAAATAACAAACAATTTCAACCGGATGAGGTACGGATTACACTTATTGCCACAGGTATCTGAGAAGTTTTCCACAATTTGACTGAGTTTTTGATTAACAAGTATAATAAGAAAATATACTTTTAGTTTTTTATACTAACATGGCTAAAATTACTCAAGTAAAAAAAAGAGACGGAGAGATTGTTTCTTTTGATGAATCAAAAATTAAAGAGGCTATTTTTAAAGCCTTAACTGCCTCAGGAGAGGGCGATGGTAAAATAGCAGAAAAGCTTACCAAAAAAGTTGTTGATTTACTTCAAAGAAGATTTAAAGAAGGAGAAATTCCTCATGTAGAACAAATTCAAGATATAGTTGAGGAAGTTTTAATTTTAGAGAATTTAGTGAAGGCAGCCAAAGCATATATTTTATACCGGGAGCAGAGAAGACGTATTAGAGAAGCGATAGCAGTTTCTGAGGAAGCGGTTGAAAGGGTAGATCAGTATCTTGGCAATTTAGATTGGGAGGTACAAGAGAATGCCAATATGGCTTTTTCCTTGCAAGGGCTTAATCATTATGTGACCTCTTATGTCATTAAAAAATATTGGCTGAATAAAATTTATCCAAAAGAGATAAGAGAAGCAAATGAATCTGGAGATTTTCATATTCATAATTTGGATACTTTAGGAGCTTATTGCGTTGGTTGGGATCTTTACGATCTTTTACTTAAAGGATTCGGGGGAGTTAAAACCAAAATTGAGTCAAAACCTCCAAAGCATTTTAGAGTAGCTTTAGGACAGGTAGTGAATTTTATGTATACTTTGCAGGGAGAGGCAGCAGGCGCAATTGCTTTTTCAAATTTTGATACCCTTCTTGCCCCATTTATTCGATATGACAATTTAAATTATAAACAGGTAAAACAGGCTTTTCAGGAATTTCTCTTTAATATGGCTGTTCCTACGAGAGTGGGCTTTCAATGTTTATCAGAAGACACTCAAATTTTGACGCCTACAGGTTGGAAATCCTGGTATGAAGTTAATGAAGGAGACATAATTTATACTTTTAACTTAAAAACCCATGGATTAGAACAAAAGCCAGTAAAGAAAGTTTTTAGACGCTTTTATAAGGGCAAGATGTATAATTTAAGAAATAGAAGCCAGGACCAACTTATTTCTCCAAATCATAGGATAGTAAGGCAAATTTTCAATACAGAAAAATACACTCTTGAGCCAATTGAAAAAGTGTTGAGATATAAATCTCCAATTTCTATTCCTACCCCTGGCGTTTTAACTAATAAAAATCCTGATTTAGAAATTAGTGATAGGAAATTAAAACTTTTAGCTTGGGTTCTTTCTGAGGGATCAATAGAAAAAGAAGGAAGTTATAGGGTTAGTATTTATCAATCTTCTTCTGTCCACCCCGAAAATTATAAGGAAATTACGAATTTGCTAGAAGAGGAAGGATTAGAATTTGGTGTAAGAAAACAGACTTCCTTGGGAACTTGCCAGCATATTCGACTTTTACCTTCTTCTAGCAAAAAAGTTCATCAATTATTCGGTCAGAGAAAGAAAGTTTTTCCTTCTTTTCTTTTTAAGTTAAGCCAGAGGCAAGCAAGATTATTTTTAGAAACTTATATAAAAGGAGATGGTTGGCAGGAAAAATATAGAAAACGTATTGTAGTTACCAACAAAGAAGATGCTCAGACCCTTTTGGCTATAGCCACTTTAGCAGGCTATAATGCAAATATTCGGATAAGAAAAACAAGCGGTATTTCCAAAAAAACACAATACCTTTTGACTCTTACTCAATCAAAAAACGATTACATCCAGAAAATAGAGGAAGTAGATTATCAAGGAATAATCTGGTCAGTTAATACAGATAACGAGACAGTAATTGCTCAAAGAAAGGGACAAGTTTTTATCACTGGTAATTCTCCTTTCACCAACATTACTTTAGATTTAAGACCCTCTCCTGTATTTGCAAAACAGCCGGTAATTATTGCAGGGAAACCACAAAAAGAAACTTATCAGGAGTTTGAAGAGGAGATGAAGATTTTCAATAAAGCTCTGTATGAGGTATATCTGGAAGGAGACAAAAATGGAAGACCATTCCATTTCCCAATCCCCACCATTAATATTACAAAAGATTTTCCATGGGAGGAGCCCGCTTTCGATGGTATATTTGAGGCTTCGGCAAAATACGGAATAAATTATTTTGCCAACTACATAAACTCTGAGATGAAGCCTGAAGATGTACGCAGTATGTGTTGTCGACTGCGTTTAAACTTAACAGAACTTTACAACCGCGGAGGGGGAGGACTGTTTGGTTCAGGGGCCAAAACTGGCTCAATTGGGGTGGTAACAATTAATTTGCCCCGAATTGGGTATCTTTCAAAGACAAAGAAAGAATTCTTCCAAAGGCTTGGAGAGATGATGGATCTTGCACGGGAGGCATTAGAAATTAAACGCAAAGCAGTAGAAAATCTCACAGAGAAAGGATTATACCCTTATTCAAAATATTGGCTTGCGGATATCAAAAAAACAAGAGGTAGTTATTGGGCTAATCATTTCTCCACAATTGGGCTTATTGGAATGAACGAGGCTCTTTTGAACTTTTTAGGAGAAGATATTGCTTCAAAGAGAGGAAGAAAATTCGCCTTAGAAGTCATGGATTTTATGAGAGAAAGGTTGGTAAAGTATCAAAAAGAGACAGGACATATTTATAATCTTGAGGCTACACCGGCTGAATCTACTGCCTACCGTCTGGCTCAAAAGGATAAAGAAAGATACCCAGATATTATTACTGCGGGCACAAAAAAGACGCCTTATTATACAAACTCTTCTCAGCTTCCGGTAAATTACACCAACGATGTGTTTGAAGCTTTGAAATTACAAGATGAACTTCAGTGCAAATATACAGGAGGATGTATAGAAAAGGGAAACAAAGTATTAACTGATAAAGGACTCTTGCCAATTGAATATATTGTTGAAAACTTTGAGAAACTAAAACCTCTCAAAGTGGTTAGTTATAATAAAGAAAAAAGAAAAAGTGAATGGGATGAAGTAGTAGATGCGGTCAAAATTAATGTCAAAAAGCATAACAAAATTCGAATAATTGGAGAAAGAGGGTTAGACATTACCACCTCGGATTGGCATCCCTTCTTTGTTCTTCAAAGATTCAAACCAAACCCTGCCTGTCCTATTTGTCAAACAAAAGTTAAAAATATCAGGTCTTTTGCTGCACATATAAGGTGGAATCCAGAATGTAAAGAAAAATATCAAGTTTATCCAAAATATGTAGTAGTTGAAAAAAGAGCAGACGAATTAAAACCGGGCGATTACATTCTGCAAAACCGCTGGGCTCTATATTCAAACAGAAAAACCACCTTAGATAAAGAGTTGGCTTGGTTAATTGGTTTTTATATCGGAGACGGATGTATTTCTAAATTTGTTGATAATCGCGGAGGAAATAATTTAGTAAAGTATAAATTGAGATTCTTTAGCGAACACAAAGAACCTCTTCAAAAAGTGGCCGATATTTTAAATAAGCATTTTGGGTGTAATGTGAAGGTTATTCAAAATGATAAAAGAAGCAAAGTATTAAAAGAAGTTGCCACCTCAAAAAAAGAAGCAGTTGAATTCTTCTTCAAATATGGATTTAGTCCCGGGAAAAAAGATTTCAAAATCTGCGTGCCTCAAGAAGTAAAAGCAAATCTTTCTTTAGACAATATTTTTGCTTTTCTTTCTGGATTAATGGATAGTGACGGTCATATTTCTAAAAAGGAGGGCGATTTTGAGTATTATACTGTCTCTTCAAAACTAGCCGAAGATATTTTAGAAATATGTAGCTTAGCGGGGGTTTTGGTGTCGATTAAAAAGAAAACATCTGTTAGAACAAATGAAAAACCTATTTGGAGAATTCGAATTTCCCGATATGAATTAACAAGAATAAAACAAAATTTAGAAAACACCGTCGGGCCTGAAAAGATTTTAGAGAATCTCTTCAATAGAAAAAAGCGATATCTTCCGGTAGTAAGAGTAAAAAAGGTCTCAAAGGTGGATGTAAAAGATGAGGAATTTTATGATTTAACTACAAAGAAAAATCATAATTATTTGGCTGGAAAGAACACTTTAGTCTTTGTTCATAATACTGTTTTTCATATCTTTCTTGGAGAAAGAATGCCCTCGACAGAATCGGTAAAGGTGTTGGTGAAAAAAGTTTTTGAGAATTTCCACCTTCCTTACATAACTATCACGCCCACATTTTCAATTTGCCCTGTTCATGGTTATCTTGCCGGAGAACACTTTACTTGTCCAAAGTGTACCGTAAAACAGCCATGCGAGGTATATTCTAGGATAGTAGGCTATATTAGACCTGTTTCCCAATGGAATGAAGGAAAAAAGCAAGAGTTTAAAGAAAGAAAGGAATTTAAAATCCGCTCGAAAGAACTAATTCAAATGAGAAACAGATAGATCTCTAATGAGTTCCTCCCAAGTCTTTCTCATTTTACTTCTTGCATTCATCATAGGTTTAATTTCTTCCTTATCTTTATCTCCTCTCTGGCTTGTGCCAGGGTTTTTTATTATTGCCGCCCTGGCAGTTTATAAAAGAGAAGTAGTTTGGATTTTTGCTTTTGTTGCACTTGCCTTGGGCTTTTTGAGAGGTTATTCTGTTGTACTTTCAATAAAATCAAGCCCTCTTTTGCAATTAAATGATTTGCCCCAAAAAGTAACTCTCACGGGAACAATTGTTAAAGAGCCAGAGAGGAAAGAAAATTATCAAAGGTTTGTCTTTCAGCCCCAAAATATAACTGGAAAGATCTTAGTTTATACCAGAAATGACTTACAGTTTCTAAAAAGCCAACAGGTAGAAATAAAAGGTCAGCTCAAAACTCCCCCAAGGTTTGAAGAATTTGACTGGCAAGCCTATCTTGCCAAAAAAGGCATTCTAAGCGTTATGTATTATCCAGAGATTTCTGTCAAAAAAGAGGCTAGTTTCTTTTGGAGGACAATTTTTCGAATAAAAAATAAAGCAAGAGAAGCCGCAGTGAAGTATTTACCCAAGCCAGAAAGCTATCTCTTTAGAGCAATTATTTTAGGTGACAAAAAAGAATTACCTGATAACCTAAAAGAATCTCTTAACAAGGCAGGCATAAGGCACATAACTGCAATTTCGGGTATGCATATTATGATTCTGATGAATATTTTAATGTCTTTCTTTTTAAGTATTGGATTGTGGCGCAAACAGGCTTCTCTTGCGACAATTTTATTTATCCTTTTTTATCTCTTTTTTGTGGGATTTCAGCCCTCAATTGTTAGAGCCTCAATTATGGGATGTGGTATAATCTTGGCCCAAATGTTGGGGAGGATTCCAGATTCAATTAGATTCCTCTTGTTTGCAGCATCTCTGATGCTTTGTATAAACCCTTTGGTTTTTTATGATGTAGGTTTTCAACTTTCTTTTTTGGCAGCTTTGGGCATAAACTATCTTGCCCCATTCTTTTATAAAAAATTACAATTTTTACCAAAAAGTCTTAGTATAAGATCAATTTTTTCTTTTTCGCTTTCAGTTCAAGTTTTTACCTTACCTTTGCTTCTTTTTTATTTTTCCTATTTTCCCTTCATCTCTATCTTTGCTAATCTTTTAATTCTCCCTATTTTACCATTTATTCTAGGCTTAGGGTTTTTAGCCACACTTTTGAGCCTATTTTTGCCTTTTTTAAGCCTTCCTATCTTCTTTCCTCTCTCTTTGCTCCTTGCCTACATTCTTCTAGTTGCTAACATATTTGCGAAAGCATCTTTTTTGGGAATTAACTTCCAGCTTCCACTTTGGGTTTTAATTCTCTATTATAGTCTTCTAACTCTTTTGGTTAGAAAAGTCCTCCAAAAAGAAAGATATTGGTTTTTAGAATATTAAAGCGTTGTAATAACATTGCCATGGCAATCTTATTACAATGGTAGCTGGGATGACAACTTTCTAAAAAGATGAAATAATTTAAAGATGAGAAAAAATTTAGAATTTCCTAAAGACTTCCTCTTTGGTTCTTCCACCGCTGCTTATCAAGTAGAAGGTGGAAATATATATAGTGACTGGGAGGATTATTATCCAGCAGGAGAAGCCTGTGATCATTATCATAGATTCAAAGAGGACTTTGACTGGATTTCAAAACTCAATCAAAACGCTCATCGTTTCTCAATTGAATGGGCAAGAGTGGAGAAAAAAGAAGGAGAATTTGATAAAAAGGAATTAGATCATTACAAAGAGGTTCTTTTTTATCTAAAACAAAGAAACATCAAAACAATGGTTACCCTCTTTCACTTCACCCTCCCCAAATGGTTTGCTCAAAAAGGAGCCTTCACAAAAAAGAAAAACATCTTCTACTTTCAGAGATTTGCCAACAAAGTTTTTGATGAATACAAAGAACTTGTTGATTTCTGGATAACGATAAATGAGCCACAGGTATATGCAGCCCAAAGTTTCTTGCTTAGATTATGGCCACCAAAAAAGAGCAATCCTATTTTATACGTTAGGGTACTGAAAAACTTGATTTTAGCTCACAAACTTATTTATAAAGACTTTCATCAAAAAAGAGATTCGGTTTTTGTGGGAATTGCAAAAAATAATCAATATTTTGAGCCTTTTTCCAAAAGATCTATTTTAGATAAGTTGGTCACAAAAATCGCCAGGTGGTGGCAGAATGAATGGTTCTTACAACATATCAAAAACCACCTTGATTTTATAGGATTAAACTATTATTTTCATAATAGGATCAAATTTCCATTTTTTATAAGAAATGAAAACAAGGTGGTCTCAGATATAGGCTGGGAAGTTTATCCTAAAGGAATTTATTATGTGCTGTTGGAATTGAAAAAATATAACCTCCCAATTTATGTAACAGAAAATGGAATAGCCGACAAAGGAGATATTTTAAGAAAAAATTTTATCAGAGAGCATCTTTATTGGATCAATAAGGCAATTTACCAAAAAGTAGATGTAAGAGGTTATTTTCATTGGTCTTTAATAGATAATTTCGAATGGGAAAAAGGGTTTGGTCCAAGATTTGGTTTAATAGAAATTGATTACAAAAGTTTGGAGAGAAAACCAAGAAAAAGTGCTTTTTATTATGCTCAAATTTGTAAAACCAACCACTTACCCACTAAATAAACCCTCATCATGTTTTGGATAATACTTGCACTCTCTGGTTATTTTCTTGCTGCTATCTCGGGAGTAATTGATAAGATTTTACTTTCTGGCCCTATACCGAAACCAAAAGTTTATGCTTTTTATATCGGAATTTTAGGAACAATTGTAGGATTAATTCTTATACCTTTTGGATTCCAATTACCAGACATTCCAACCATTTTTTTAGCTCTTCTTTCCGGTGGAATTTGGATTCCGGGAGCAATTGGCTTGTTTGAAGGATTAAGAAAATATGAAGCCTCCAGAATTATCCCGGCCACCGGCGCTTTAGTTCCTTGCTTTGTTTTTACCTTTAATTATCTTCTTTCTAAATTTGCCAACGAGCCTCTCCCGGGTCTGTCTGGAATTAAACTTTCAGCCTTTTTCCTATTACTTCTTGGCACTGTTGTTATAAGCTATGAGAGAAAGAGAAAAATTACCAAAGAAAGTCTTAAAATTGCAATCGTTTCTGCTTTTCTTTTTGCCCTTTCTGTTGTTTGCGTAAAATATGTATTTTTGTCTCAACCTTTTGTCTCTGGTTTTATCTGGACAAGGTTTGGGGGTTTCTTGGGAGTAATTTTGCTGCTGTTTACCAAAGACGTGAAAGAAGAATTGCTTTCAAAATTTAGACAAAAAATTACTCAGAAACCCTTATTTCAGAGAAAAAAAGTAGCCCTTTTGTTTCTTTTTAACCAAGCAATTGGAGGAGCTTCTGGCCTTTTGCAAACTCTGGCGATATATTTCTCACCCCAGGCTTATCTTCCTTTTGTAAATGCTCTGGAGGGGACAAAGTATGTCTTTCTGTTTTTGTTTACCTTAATTCTTTCTTTTAAACTTCCTAAAGTGCTTCTTGAGGCAACCGAAAGGCAAGTGATTCTTCAAAAACTGTTTGCTATTCTTTTAATCATCGCGGGATTATTTTTGTTATTAAAATAGATTAATGAGAAAATTTTGGAAAATAATTTTAATAACTCTCGTTTTTATACTCCTTCCCATTTTTTGTTTTTTCTTTGTTGGGAAGGCCCAGCCAAAGGAAGAAATTTCCTGGGGAGTTGTGTTTTCGCAGCGCCATGCAGAATATTTGGGTCTTGATTGGAAAAAATCTTATCTTGCTATTTTGGATGAACTCGGTTCAAAGAATTTAAAACTTGTTGCTTATTGGGACCTTATTGAAAAAGAGCCCGGAGTTTATGATTTCTCAGATTTGGATTGGCAGATAAAAGAAGCGAAAAAAAGGGGAGCCAAAATACTTTTGGTTTTTGGAAGAAGAGTTCCAAGGTGGCCGGAATGTTTTATCCCAAAATGGGCTCTCTTTCCAAAAGACATTCATAAAGAAAGATTGTTAAGATTTATAGAAGTGCTTGTAAATCATTATAAAAACGAAGATGCAATCTGGGCGTGGCAGGTTGAAAACGAACCCTTTTTCCCTTTTGGTAAATGCCCTCCGCCAGATGAGGATTTGTTAAAAAAAGAAATAGAGCTTGTTAAATCATTAGACAAGAAACATCGACCGATTGTTATTACAGAAAGTGGAGAATTGCCCCTGTGGTTTAAAGCAGCAAGATTAGGCGATATTGTAGGGCATACATTATATAGAAAAGTTTGGGTAAAAGAACTCGGAATATATTTTTCCTATCCTTTTCCACCGGTATATTACGCAAGAAAAGCCTGGCTTGTGAGAAAAATTTTTAAAAAACCGGTTATCTGTGTAGAACTTCAAGCAGAACCTTGGGGTCCAGTTCTTTTATATGATTTGCCTTTAGAGGAACAAAAAAAGACAATGAATTTAGAAAGGTTCAAAAAAGTAATTGAATATGCAAAAAATACCGGTGAGGATACTTTTTACCTCTGGGGAGCAGAATGGTGGTATTGGCTGAAGGAAAAACATAAAGATTCTCAGATATGGGAAGAAGCTCAAAAATTATTCAAAAGCCAGGTTGAATAGAGACACTACTATCATTCTCATAGAGGGGGTCGGGGAGATTGGGCATTTCCCCGTGTTGGGAAAATAGCTCCTCCGTTTTATCGGAGGGGCCCAAGAAACCGAAGGTTTCTTGGGAGCAAAGCCCCGCTGGAGCAGGCATGGGGACAGAAAATCTACCACCGCTTTTCATAAAAAGAAAAAGCCCTGTCGCAAGATTAATTGAGACAGGGCTTTTCATGTTTATAGACCAATATTTTTTCTATCGTCGTCCTCTCTCATCTTGAAATACCACCTCCTATACAAAGGAGCAGAAACGATGGTAATCATTAAGAACAAGACCCACCATCCTAATATTTGGAAATGTTTAACTATCAATCCCACATTTTCCAACAGGCCAGCAATACATACGAGAATAAGCGATGCAGCCAATCCGTGAATATAATCTATAGGGATCAGGCCAAATACCCAACATTCTCTACCATGCCACCAGATGTTACTTTTCTTGAAGTTCTTGATGCCATAGTAGGGATTTAGTATAAACCAAGCAAAATCTTCCAGAATCCACCATGATATCAATAAAGCGATGCAAACGAGTTCTTGGAAAATAGACCAATGCATTTGCACTACAAAAGGCATGTGAAACATCACAAACACGAAGGAGATCAGAAATAAGTGGTAACCAGTTAAAGGCTTTTTGCCCAGCAAAAACCCAAAGATTTTTGCCGGAATGCCTTTGGTTCGATACCATGTAGGCATCCTTTGTGCCCACCCATACTTTCCTTCACTTTCAATCTCTACGCATGCCAACAGTAGAGCCAAAACAAACCAAAAGACAGCCTGAACAAGTATCATTTCCACCTCCTTATATCAAAGAGCAATTTTGATTATCATAATATTATATTGTAATTTTGTCAACTTCTAATTTTTGTAAAACTATATTAAACTTTTATTATGATTTCGATTATTATTCCAACTCTAAATGAAGAAAATCACCTCCCTTTGCTTTTGCAAAGCATAAAGAATCAAGATTTTAAAGGTGAATATGAAGTTATTGTAGCTGATGCCGGTTCTTCTGATAAAACAATAGAAATTGCCAGAAGTTTTGGATGCAAGATCACAAAAGGAGGCTTACCGGCAAAAGGCAGAAACGAAGGAGCAAAAATTGCAAAAGGTGATCTTTTTCTATTTGTAGATGCAGATGTGATTTTATCTAAAGATTTTTTAAGAAAGGCAATTGAAGAATTTTCTTCAAGAAATTTAGATTGCGCAGGTTTTGCTGCGGAGCCCTTAAATAAGGCGCCGATTTATAAATTTATTTTTTGGGCTTATAATTCTTTTGCGATGTTGTCAGAAAGATTTTTTCCTTTGGGATGGATGGCAATTTTAACAAGAAGAGAAATTCATTTTAAGATAAAAGGGTTTGACGAAGAAATAAAAATAGGGGAGGATCATTGGTATGTAAAAAATGCCCAAAAAATTGGTAATTTTGGAGTTATAAAATCAGCAAAAATCATTGGGAGCACAAGAAGATTTGAGAAAGATGGTACAATTATTACTTGCTTGAAATACATCTTTGTCGGTCTTTATATGCTCTTTTTTGGTCCCCTCAAAAGAAATATCATAAAATATGAATTCAATCATTACAAAGATAATTGACATAAGAAAACTTGCAAAAAGCATCAAGATTGCTTTAAAAGGTCTCTTGTTTGCCTTGAAGAAAGAGCAAACTTTTCGGATTCAGGTTGCTGCCGGCATTTTAGCAATTTTTCTAACACTCTATTTAGACCTTTCTGTTACAGAAAAAGCGCTTATATATTTAGCAATAGCAGGAGTTTTGGGAATGGAACTAATCAATACTCAGATTGAAAAGGTTTTAGATTTTATGCAACCCACTCCCCATCCTCACGTTAAATCTATAAAGGACTTATCTGCGGCAGCTGTTTTAATTATGGCGCTGGGTTCTCTAATTTTGGGAATCATCATTTTTCTCCCCAAGATTTTAAAAATCTTTAATCAGTGATATGATAAAAATATATGGAGGAAGATATTTTTGATGACAAATTAATTGAAAAAAGACTTCAGGAACAAAGAGAAAGATTTCTAAAGTGGATTCCAAAAATCTGTTTCTCGACGGTAATTTTAAGTTTTCTTTTTGGAATTGGAGGAGGGTTTTTGGTTTTGTACTTGCAGAAAGAAGGTTTTCTCTCGGGGTTATTTCCAGAAAAAGAAATTCAGCCAATTATCAAAAAAGAGACGATTGTCCAAAACAAATATATTCCTCAAACAACAGAGGAGGAAAAAATTATTAATGTTGTGAAAGAAGTATCTCCTGCTGTGGTGAGTATCGTAATTACAAAGGATGTGCCTGTGTTTGAAAAATATTATATTAATCCCTTCGGAGAGGGTTGGCCATTTGAAATTGAAATTCCTCAATATCGCCAAAAAGGAAGTAAGAAGCAAAAAATCGGGGGAGGAACAGGGTTTATTATCTCAGAAGATGGAATGGTTCTAACCAATAAGCATGTTGTCTCAGAAAAAGGTGCAGATTATACCATTTTTACAAGCGATGGAAAAAAATATCCTGCTAAAATACTTGCAGAGGACCCAATTTTAGATCTTGCAGTTTTAAAGATTGATCAGTCTACAGCCCCTCCTTCTCAAAAGAAAACTTTCCCCACAGTCAAACTAGGAGACTCTTCTAAATTACAAATTGGACAGACAGTGGTTGCAATCGGTTATGCCTTGGGCGAATTTCAAAATACTGTCTCTGTTGGAGTAGTCTCTGGTCTTGGTAGAACAATTACTGCATCTGGCGGCGGTATGGTTGAAAC
>JAGGTU010000006.1 GCA_021163545.1 bacterium
GGAAAATAATTCCAAAAGGCAGGAATTTTTGTATTTTCATTGAACTTGATTTTCCAAATGCGGGCAAGATATTTTAACCTATTTGAAGCATAAATAACAGGAACCCTTCCTTTAAGCTTTGTTGCTAAACTTTTACCTTCCTTTTCCAACTGCTCTGGTTTTAATGTACCCTCTAATTCTATTAATTCTTTTTTCAGGGAGGCAGGAATGAATTTCAAAGTATTCAGAATTCCAATAAGCGCGCCAAACAGATAACCTAATGCCATTCGGGGAGGATATCCTTTTTCAATCCGGACAAAAGGAAGAGAATATCTTTTTGCTAATTTCTCCAATTGACCATCCGAAGAAATTAAAACAATTTTTAATTTTCTTTTAAGAGCCTCTTTTGTGCAAGAAATAGTTTCTTCGGTATTACCTGAATAAGAAATACAAACTATTAAGGTTTGTCTATCAACAGAGGAGGGGAGAGTATAATCTCTTTGAATAGTTAGAGATAATTTTTCTTTGTATTCCTCAAGTACCATTGCAAGCAAATTGGCAGGCAAAGCAGAACCTCCCATTCCACAAATACATACTTTTTTTAGCTTAGGTTTGATATTAATATTTTGGGCTGCCCTAAACCCCACTTTAAATTGTTTTGGAAAATTTAAGATTATTTCTTTCATGTAATAAGTAGTTTAATGTTTGTTGTTAGTCGTTGTACGGCATCGATGCTGGTATCGTCATATGGCATCGTTGTACGTCTTACGATTAACGATACGGGTCTCGATGCCGTATAACGTGTTCTTCTTTAACAACTTTTGCCTTTCTTTTCAAAATTACCTTTCTTTTCTAAAGGATCTTCTTGTGGCAATATACCAATTTTGAATCTGAGAGAAGCGTTCTGATGGGTTTGCAATAAGCCCTCCTTCAATACCTTTTACTTTTTCTGAGACAAAATAAAGATAATTTGGATTGCAAATGAAAATAGCAGGCAAATCAGAGAGTAAGAGCTCTTGGGCTTGTTCTAATAATTCTTTTCTTTGTTCTTCCTCCATAGTCTCTCTTAATTCTTCAAGAATTTTATCTAATTTCTTATTTTGATAATCCACCAGATTAAGTCCGGGATATTTTCGCTGGGAGGAGTGCCAAAATGGAAATGGATCGGGAATGATACCCAACACCTGTCCAAACAATAACGCTTGATAGTTTCTCTCCTTAATAATTTCTTGCTTTATCTTAGTAATTTCATAGACTTGTATCTCAATCTCTATACCAAAAGAAGCCAATTGATTCTTTATTTCCTCTGCCAGTGAAGTTAAAAGAGGATTGTCTGCGGTTGTGATTACTATTTTAAAGGGAATAATTTCTTCTGGCTTTATGATGCAGACCTCATTTAATTTTGCACGGGTTGCAGGGCCAACTCTTCCATTACCCGTTTTAAGCCCTGCTGGTTTTAAAATATCTTCTTTGTACTTTTCTTGAAACTTGATCACTGCTTCTTTTGTTTTTGTCCCAAAATAGCCTGTTACCTTACCTTCAGGGTAGACATCTTCAAATTTAGCAAGACATTTCTGAAGATTTTCGACCTCCTTGCCTTTTGAGCCATAGACAAGTGTTTTTGTAAAGTGCATTTTTTCAGCCTCCTCAACTTTTACCCATCTGCCATCTTGTTTTTTAAACCCTGCTTTTTCAAGAAGTTCTTGTGCTTTTTCTGGGTTAAAGCTTTCTTGTTCGGGTGATGTAAAATTAAAAATTGTAGGAAGGAAAGGAGAACTTATAACCTTCCCGTTTCCATCAAGCACATCCTGAATAATCTTATCTTTATTGATAGCTAGGCTAAGAGCCTCTCTTATATTTTTTTGAGTAAACAACTCATAATTGTTTGGATTAAGAAAAAGAGCGAAGTATCTCGGGAGCGAAAAGGAATATTTCTTATAAAATGAATCAAAATTTAAATTCTCAAAAGAAATAGGGGAGAAAGAATCTATTAATCCAGATCTTGCTGCTTTAAATAGGTCTTCCTCTGTTTGAAAGAAAAAGAACTCGATTTGGCTAATATATGGGGGCTTTTGGTAATAGTTTTTGTTTCGTTCCAAAAGAATAGATTTTATAGAACCATCTGGGTTTCTTACCAAAGATTTAAATTTATACGGGCCAGAGCCAATTGGTTCAAAGTTATATGGGGAGAGAGGGAAATTCTGAAAAGATATATTCTCCCAGATGTGGGCGGGAAGGATTTTTAAGGTAAGATTTTCCAAAAAACTCGGGTAAGGGTTTTTTAAAGTGAATTTAACCTGAAAATCAGAAAGCTTCTCTACTTCTACCCCCAGCCATTTAGCAAGAAGAGGGCTTTTAAAATCGGGATTTTGGATTGTTTTAATTGTAAAAATAACATCGTCTGCGGTTAATTTCTTGCCATCATGAAAGAATACAGATTTTTTTAGGTTGACTATGTAAACCCTTCCCCCTTCTTGAATCTCGTAACTTTGGGCGATATCTTTTTCTATCTTACCGTCTTTTCCATATTTCATTAGGCCTGAGAATATAAGGTTGACCAAATCTTTATCCACATCGTTGCTATCTGCGTAGATTGGGTTAATAAATCGGGGCTGACCTACAACACCTTCTTTTAATATTCCACCAAAAGCTGGGACAATAGAGGTATTTTTAAAATAAAAATCAATGAGAAATAAGACAATAGATATAATAAACAAAAAGAAAAACACACCAAAAGCAAGACGCTCTTTTTTCTCTAAATTAGAAAGTCGGCCTAAAATAGCTTGTAAGCCAAATTTAAAATTTCGCTTATATTTTTGTTTAAAAAGACACCTCAAATTATGCTAAAAGATTTAATAATGAGAGAATGATAAAAAGACCTCCTAAGATAACCGTAGAAAGAAAAATCTTTCTTTGTATCCCTCGCATCTTTCCATAAAAACTTCCTTCAAACCCAAAAGCAGAACCTAAAGCTGCCCCTCTTTGCTGCAGAAGGATGGTAACTATTAAAAGAGATGAAACTATGATTTGGGCACCTATTAAGAATTTATTCATGTTTATAAGCCTTGGTTAAATAAAGAAAAAAAGTATAAATGAAAGAAGTTAAAATGGTTGCTAAAATAAGGGGCAAAAGACCGCTTACTTGAAAATTGGAACCAAAAAGATAACAGAGAACCAAAAACATAAAACCAATATTTATTACTAATCCAATTAACCCAAAAGTCAAGAGATTAATAGGAAAAAGGAAAAATAACAAAATTGGCTTGACAAGATAATTTAAAATTCCCAACACCATGCCAGCTAATAAAAAAACCTTTATTGGTCCAACGAATACAATCCCAGGAATAAATTTGGCTATTAGATACAAGCTTAAAATGCCCAAAAGAATATATAACAGTAGCCTTCCCATCGGATTAAAAATATTTTAACAAAGAAAAAAGAATTGGTCAATTGACAAGCAAGAAGGATTATGTATAAACTGCAAAGGAAGTGGATTAACAACTTGCAAAAAAGGAGGGAGAATGAGGCAAGCAATACTCTGGGGAATGTTAGGAATAGTCTTGATGTGTGTCGGAGGTGCTTTGATTGCCAATCAACATCATCTCTACATTGAAAGCACTCTTGCAATTATAGGAACGGCGCTGACAGTATTTGCCGGCTTCTGGTTTCTAGAAGGAGAGAAAAGACTCTGCAGATTGTTTTTAACACTGGGAGGGTTGGTAGTTATATCAAGTCTTGCTCTGGTTGGTATTCACCATAAATGGTTTGTAGGGACAGCTTTAGGAACCCTAGGAGCTTTGCTGATTTTTCTGGCGCTATTACGAGTGCTGGATAAATCTCTGAAGGAGGGCGCGCCATGATACGCGCCCTTTTCTCTTGACAAAATAACGCCATCAAGATAATAAATAAATATAGAGAAAATTAGCAATTAAAGGTCGAGACTGCTAATCAGCTTTAAAAAATTTTCTTAAAGAAATTTGGCGTATGAAGATTAAACCATTAGCTGATCATATTTTAATTGAGCCAATAGAGGAAGGCGAAAAAACAGAAAGTGGTATTTTATTGCCAGAGAGCGCAGAAAAAGAAAAGCCTCAGGAGGGCAAAGTAATTGCTGTGGGGCCTGGCAGAAAAACCTCTTCTGGCAAAATTATTCCCGTAGATGTAAAGGTCGGAGATAGAGTTATCTTTACAAAATATGGTCCCACAGAAATTGAAATAGATGATAAGAAATATCTAATTGCTAAAGAAGAAGATATTTTAGCCATCATTGAAGAGTAAAATTAACTAACGGAGCAAGGGACTTAAAAACCAAGCTCCGTCCAATTCTATGGCTAAGGAGATTCATTACTCAGAAATAGCCAGAAAAAAACTTAAAGCGGGTGTTGATAAGCTTGCAAATGCGGTCAAGGTGACCTTGGGGCCAAGGGGGAGAAATGTTGTTCTAGATAGAGGGTTTGGTGCTCCAACTATTACTAATGACGGAGTGACGATTGCTAAGGAAATCGAGCTTGAGGACAAAATTGAGAATCTGGGAGCTGAAATTGTGAAGGAGGTAGCCTCAAAAACAAACGATGTAGCAGGAGATGGAACAACTACTGCTACAGTTTTGGCTCAGGCAATCATCAGCGAAGGTTTAAAAAATGTAGCCGCAGGTGCCAATCCTTTAGCTCTAAAGAGAGGAATTGAAATGGCTACCAAAAAGGCAGTGGAATATTTAAAAAGCATCTCTAAGCCGGTATCGGGCAAAGAGGAGATAGTAAAAGTGGCCACTATCTCTGCTGAAGATTCCGAATTGGGTAATTTAATAGCCGAGGTCATTGATGAGATTGGAAAAGATGGAGTAGTGACAGTTGAGGAGTCCAAAAAATTTGGGCTTGAGAAGGAAATTGTAAAGGGATTGCAATTTGACAGAGGTTATGTTTCCCCTTATATGGTGACCGATACAGAGCATATGAAGGCAGAGGTGGAAGATCCATATATCCTGATAACCGATCGAAAAATCTCTTCTCTTCAAGATATTCTGCCGGTTTTAGAAAAAGTTGCCAATACCGGTAAGAAAGATTTAGTTATTATTGCTGATGAAATTGAAGGTGACGCCCTGGCAACCTTAGTTGTAAACAAATTAAGAGGAGTATTGAATTGTTTAGCAGTGAAGGCTCCCGGTTTTGGTGATAGGAAAAAAGAAATGCTTCAGGATATTGCGGTGGTAACCGGAGGAAAGGTTATCTCTGAGGAGACAGGAATGAAGTTGGAGAGCGTTCAATTAGAGGACTTAGGTCGAGCAAGGAAAGTTGTTTCAACTAAAGATAATACAACAATCATTGAAGGAAAAGGTAAGAAAGAGGATATTGAGGCAAGAATTCAGCAAATTAGAAACCAAATTAAAGAAACAGAGTCTGAATTTGATAAAGAAAAATTACAAGAGAGGTTGGGTAAATTATCAGGTGGAGTGGCGGTTATAAAAGTTGGCGCTCCAACAGAGGTTGAACAAAAAACAAGACAGCATAAAGCAGAGGATGCTTTAGCGGCAACAAAAGCAGCCATTGAAGAGGGAATTGTTCCAGGAGGTGGAGTTGCTCTTTTAAGAGCATCTGAAGCCTTGGAGGAAATTAAAATCAAAGAGAAAGGCGATTTAGAAAAAGATATAAATACCGGTGTTGAAATTCTCAAAAAAGCAATGGAGGCACCAATTAGACAAATCGCCCAGAATGCTGGGGTTGATGCAGGGATTGTTGTGGCTAAGGTAAAAGAGTCAAAAGAGATTGGATTTGGTTTCAACGCTTTGACTCTTGAGTTTGAAGATTTGTTTAAACGAGGTATTATTGACCCAACAAAAGTAGTAAGATCGGCTTTGGAAAACGCAGCCTCAGCAGCATCTACTCTTCTGACTACCGAGGCGGTAGTCTCTGAGTTGCCGGAGAAAGAAAAGGAGAAGGCATCTCCGGGACTAGGAGAGGAATACTAATTCAAAACAACCCCGCCTTTTGGCGGGGTTGTTTTGAAGCTTGGATTATTTTATACTTCAATAAAGAATTAAAATATATTTATGAACTATCTTACACTTTTATTTGTCATCCTTGGTTTGATTATTCTCTGGTTCATTTTTATTTTCAACAAACTTATCAGACTCAAAAATAGGGCAAAAGAGGCTTGGTCAGATATTGAGGTTCAATTAAAAAGAAGGCACAATTTAATTCCCAATTTAGTTGAAACAGTAAAAGGATATGCTGCCCATGAAAGTGAAGTATTAGAGAAAGTAACTCAAGCACGAACAAGAGCAATGGACGCCAAGACGCCAAAAGAAAAAGGTGAGGCAGAGAATATGCTCACTCACACTTTAAAAACCCTTTTTGCCGTAGCAGAAAACTATCCTGACTTAAAAGCCTCTCAAAACTTTTTAGAACTCCAAAGAGAATTACGAGACACAGAAGATAAAATTCAGGCGGCAAGACGATTTTATAATGCTAATGTAAGAGATCTTAACATAGCCATTGAGAGCTTTCCTTCCAATATAGTTGCTAAACTCTTTGGTTTCAAAAAAATGGATCTCTTTGAAATTGAAGAAGCAGAAGAAAGAAAAGTTCCAAAAATTAAATTCTAAATTCAAAATCCGAAACTCTAAACAAATCCAAATGACAAAAATTCAAAATTCGAAACATTTAATTTTGAAATTGTTTAGAATTTAGATATTAGAATTTAGGATTTTAAAAAGCTATGCCAACTCTTTATACCTTAAAGGACACAAATATCCGAAAAACATATCTTTTAATTACCATCTTTTTGCTTTTTATAATTGGCATCGGATGGATTTTAAGTTATTTATTTGAAAGACCAGAGATTTTAATTATCGCAGCTATTTTTGCTATTTTGACAAGTATTACTTCTTATTGGTATTCAGATAAAGTCGTTCTTTATATGACAAGAGCAAGACCCGTGAAAAGGGAAGATAATCCAGAACTTTATCGCATTGTTGAAAATCTTTGCATTACAGCGGGTCTGCCAATGCCAAAAATTTACATTTTAGACGAAGAACAGCCAAATGCATTTGCAACCGGAAGAGATCCTAATCATTCTGTGGTAGCAGTAACTCGAGGATTGCTTAAGATGTTGGAACGTTCAGAACTTGAGGGAGTGATTGCTCATGAATTATCCCATATCAAAAATCGTGATATGCTTCTTCAAACTGTAGTGGTAGTGTTAGCCGGAATGCTTTCAATAGCCTGCGAGATTTTTCTGAGAAGTCTTTGGTGGGGTGGGGGAGGAAGAAGAAAGAGAGAAGAGAATAATATTTTTTATCTTTTGGGTTTGATTGCTATAATTTTAGCTCCAATTGCAGCTACTTTAATACGACTTGCCATTTCAAGAAAGAGAGAATTTTTGGCAGATGCTACAGGTGCACTTTTGACAAGGTATCCAGAAGGGTTGGCAAGAGCTTTGGAGAAAATTGCATCTGATCCGCACCCAATGAGAGTTGCAACTTCTGCAACTGCTCATTTATTTATTGCCAATCCTTTTAGAGGCAAACAGAGTAAAAGTTGGTTTGTCAAACTTTTCATGACACATCCTCCAGTAGAAGAGAGAATAAAAGCCTTAAGAGAAATGCAAATTTAGAATAATAAATCGCAAATAAAAATTGAAAAATAAAAATTAAAAATTACTTAATGGAGGGGTGCCGGAGCGGAC
>JAGGTU010000031.1 GCA_021163545.1 bacterium
CCAACACCGGCTGCAAAAAGCCTCGCAAAATTATCCTTTGCTTGAAATGCGATTTTCGAGATTCGCCACAAAAGCAGGAGATAAAGAGAAAGTAACATAAAAAGAGTAATAAAGCCAAATTCTTCACCAATGGCTGCAAAAATAAAATCTGTATGGGGCTCAGGCAAAAACCCATGATGAACTTGTGAGCCTTTTCCAAACCCTTTTCCGAACAATCCTCCATTTCCGAGGGCAATTTTTGCTTGTCTCTGACTCCACCCTGTCTCCAAAGGCTTATATTCAGGAAATAGAAAACTAATTATCCGCTCTTTTTGGTATCCTTTCAGAACAAAGTGCCAAGCAAAAACACAAAGCAGTATCCCAACAAAACAGAGAATAAGAAAATGTTTTATTCGGATACCCGAGGTTATTAAAATACCAAGCCATATGAGAATAAAAATTAATACTGAGCCTAAATCTGGCTGAAGATATACTAATATGACTGGAAAAAAGAGGTAGAGTCCTGAAAAAATAATATGATAAAATCGGTACATCTCTACATGCCTTTGGGAAAAATATTTTGCAAACAAAATGATCAAAATTACCTTTGAAAATTCTGTTGGGTCTAAAGAAAAGGGGCCAATTTTGTACCAACTTCTTACTCCTCTAATTTGAGGTGCAAAAATGAAAATTCCTGCCAAGGAAATTAGGCAGACAATGTAAAGAAAAAAAACAAGATATGAGTTTTCTCTAAACACACGGTAATCAAAAAACGTAAAGAGAAACATTAATATAATTCCGAACAAAGTGAATAAAGCCTGTCGTTCGAAAAAAGAAAAATGCTCTCCTGTCTGATGCTGACTATATAATGAGAGCAATCCAATGCCATTTATAAGAAGAACAATTAGAATAATAAACCAGTCCAATTTTCGTAATTTATGCAGTAAAATAGATTTCCACATAATATATCCGATATATCGTTTGAGAGCGACCAGTATATCGGCTGGTTAGATTGATGCTTGCATCCCCCGTTTCGTCTCTGAAGGTAAATAGGTACCAATTGATTTGATACAGTAATATTGGGTGCCCGGTGGGCACTGAGAGGGGTCAAGAACCCAAACTTCATAACGTAAACTACTGCTTAAATTCTCTGAAAACGAATCTCCTATATTTATTCCAGCTCCTTTATAAGCCTCGTAAAATGTTTTTTCAAGTCCTGTGTCGGCGCCAAAAAAAGCCAATACCGAATCACCCAAGGTTTTTATTGTTTGAATCTGCAAAACCAAAACAGTGCTAACACTTAGAACTACTAAACTACTGATAGATAAGATGACTAAAGCAAAATAAAGAGTTGAGCCTTTTTCTTTCATAGGAGATTGTTAATTATTGTTGATCTATTAATAAACCACATCTAAATTTCTTTGGGAAATGCTTGTTTGAAATTGGAGCGGCTGAAATTGTTCTAATTCTACTGTAAAGACAATAGTTACTAAGGGTTGAATTTGATCTGTCTGTGATTCTCCTTGAAGTAAAAATTGTAATTGAGAGATTTTTGTAGCCGGAGAAGTTAAGGCTAAAGGAGGTTTGCCTTGTCTTTTAAATTTAATTTGCCCATTTTCTAGATAAAACTCTTGACATTCCCCGCCTTCGTTTCCATTTTTAAACCTTATCCCTTGGTTGCCGTATATTGGTTGGTAATTTTCTCCAAAAGGAATACATTCTCCTCCTTCTGTAAGTTCCTTCTCTGCCATCCTTAAGGCTCTACTCATAAACTCTAAAGCATAATTAGCCTCTCCTAAGGCTTTTTTTGTAAGTAAAATATTTTTTTGAAGCTGAATCAAAGATACAAAAATGCTCACAATTACTATTACAATTGTTGAAAAAATGCCGCAAACAATAAGAAGTTCAACCAATGTAAATGCCTTTTCTGTATGTGTTGGTTTATGGAGACCAATCATATAGTCTTTCCTGTATAATAATTGGAGAAAATTTATCTGTCCATCTAACCTCTACTGTAATATTTAAAGTATGATCATCAGGTTTTGTTATGCTTATTTTTCTTGTAAATTTTGTTGTCTGGCCCGTATCATAATTGTAAAATCCATTTCCATCTATTTTTAAAGGCACAGTCCCATAATTTGCCAAGAGAAAATTACGGTTATATTGTACGCCAAAATTAGAACCCTGGGGTAGTCCGTCATCCCAGGTTGATCCCTCCAGCCAATTTGTATCCCGGATATTTCTTACTATCTCTATCCCCTCTTGAGCAAGGTAGATAGCAATTAACCGATTCCTTGCATAATTAACTGTTGCGTAAGAATTTTGGACAATAAGGTATATCCCAAGAATTCCTACCGTAAAAACAAAAATAGTAATTAAAAGTTCTGCTAAAGTGAAGCCTTTTTGGTTTTTTGAATGATTACTCAACATATACAAGGCCGGCTGAATTAAAATGAATGTCTTTTTCTTTGAATGATCCGGTAACACCAAGTTTGATGGTTAATTCATCTAACAAACCGGAGGAGGTTTTGATAGCCACGTCAGGAGATGGCGGTTTAAAGGTAATGCTTACAGGAGCTGGCAGAGTTTTTATATAAACCCCATGATCAAAACTTACTCTCTCTACAAATTCAGGGTAATTAGTAGAATGTATAGGATCAAAACATGGAGAACCGGTTGTATCGTAAGACCGATCTCCATCACAATCGGCAAAAATAATATAGGAGTTTGGTGAGCTGATATTGAAATAAACACCAAAGCCGCCTGTAGGAAGATCGTTATGAAAATATCTTGCAGAAATAGCCATTTCTTTTACCTCCTCAATCTTGCTTACTAATATATTTGCCTCCTTCTGCAGGGCAATTTCTTTTTGCCTTTGCCCATAGCCAACAAATGATACTGAGGCCAAGATTGTAATAATTGCAATGGCTATTAGAAGTTCAACTAAAGTAAAACCCCTGTTTTTCATTTTAGTAAATTTAGATACCAATTTATAATTTCGCTACCAAAAAATAACGAAATTACAAAAGAGAAGATCAAAAAAGGAGCAAAAGGTACCTGAGCTTTGAGGGTTTTCTTTTTGAAAATAATTAACCCTATTCCTATTATACCACCGATTAGGTAAGTTAAAAACATAAATACAACACTTTTTGGCCAGGATAATACGAATCCTAACAAGAAACCTAGTTTTACATCTCCAAACCCTATCCATCGGCCTTTAGAGAGTAAATAAAGAAGCAGGAAAAAACCGCTTACACCTATAGCGGAAACAAGCTGATATAGTAAAGATGTAAAAATTGAGAAATTAGAGTGGAGAAAGGCAAGGTAAAAGTCTCTAATTAAGAAATAAAAAAGTGTTGTAAGTAAAGCAGGGATGAGTATTTTATCTGGGATTATAAAATGTTTAAGATCATAAACAAACAGGATGATCAACACCGAGATTAAAAAGAAGTAATAAAGGATCTCCAGCCATAGTATTTCCTCATCAAAAGGAAGAGGGAAAAACTGCTGAATCAAAAAAGGTAATATGAATAGCAGGGCGGTAGCAAGCTCAACCAAGGGGTATTGATATGAGATAGGTTTATGGCAATAGCGACATTTTCCTTTTAGTAAAATAAAGCTTATTATAGGAATCAGGTCGAACCAGGCAAGTTGATGTTTGCAGTGAGGACAAATAGAGCGCTCTATCAAAAAGCTCTTTTTTTGGTAAAGCCTCCAAATAACACAATTCAAAAAAGAACCCACAAAAAGACCAAAGATAAAAATGAGAATGAGAGAAAAAATAAACATTTTAGTTTAGTTTATTGTTCTCGATTGAAAATGGTACCGTCCCCTAAATGTGTAAAGCTACACTTTACACAAAATAGAGGTGATATTTACATAAAATGGAGTTCAGCAAAGAACCCGCCATTCTGGCGGGTTCTTTGCTGATGTTTACTACATTCCTGAATATTTTTTGAATATTTCTTAGCCTCCTGCAGACTTTTCCCTAAGTCTGCCTTTAAAATTCCTTAACACTAAGGACAGACTGCCTCTGCGCTTGTGCATGGTTCTGGATCGCTTGGTAAAAGAGCGCTAAATTTTCCCTCATCATCGATACACAGAAAGCCTCTATTGCCTGTAAGATTCACTGTAACACAATAACTTTCTTCATTTGCTAAACATTTTCTGATAGAACCGCCTAAGTCTTCGATATCTTCCTGTAAAGTAGCCAAATCTGGATTCGCTGAATTAAGCGAGTCTCCTTCATATGTGCAGAGATTAGTATAACCGTTTGTGTTCTCCAGATATATCCTTTGGGCTATCTTTTTTATCTCTGCTACATCGGAAGCAATGTTAGTATTCTTCCCTTTGACAACAGCGCTCTTTCCAAATATAACAACAATAGCAATCAAGGTCATAAAAATTGCTATCACAAGCAAAAGTTCAATTAGGGTGAAACCTTTAATTTGCATGCCTTCCTTTGCAATCGGTTAAGAAATTAACAATTGGAGCCCTTTATTATGGACAACCAGAGGCACTGCTACAATGTGATGTGGTTTTTTTAGGCTTACCTGTAGCATCTATACACCAATAATCTGATCCTGTGGTGGGTAACAATTTTGCACTTACACAATAGCCATTTGCGTCTGCATAACAGGCCAAGTCAAGAGTTCCTCCCTGTTGGTCCTGAATGTCTGATTGAAGCGTTGAGAGTTCTGTAATTCCTGTATTGAGACTGGTAGAAGAAGAACAAAGATTTGCATACGAACCATCGTCATCAAAAATCATCACTGCCTGAGTCCTAACCTGAGCTAAGTCAGAAATAATTGCAGCATTTTTAGCTTTCTCAGGGCCCCGTCTAATAGAAACCAACACTATTGCTGCCAAAATACCAATAATTGCAATCACCACCAATAATTCGATTAATGTGAAGCCTCTCTTTTTCTGCATAATAATAAAATGTTTACTTTTTATTTTTTACTTGTCGACCTTTTGCAAAATTTATCTATAATTAATTGTAGTCCAAAAACTACAACAAAGCAACACTTTAGAAACCAAAGGTGCCTATGTTTTTATAAATTGGCAAAAATATACCAAGCATCAACCCTCCTACCACAGTTCCTAGAATGATAATCATTATTGGCTCAATAATACTCACCAGGCCTTCTATAGCTGAATCTATTTCTACTCTATAGAATTCTGCTACTTTTTTGAGAGCCTCGTCTAATCTTCCACTTTTCTCCCCCACTCTAACCATCTGAACAACCATTGAAGGAATGCTCTTTGGATATTTTTCCAGAACAACACTAATCGTTTCACCTCTTCTTACCCCTTCTTTAGCTTCAATTACTATATTTTTATATCTCTTGTTTGTAATCACCCCACTTACTACCTCAAGAGCTTGAGTAATAGGAAGACCAGCAAAAATTAAAGTGGCGAGGTTTTCACAGAATCTTGTAATATAAATTTTCTTTGCGATCTTACCAATAATAGGTAGCTTTAAAGAAAGATTGCTCAGGAGCTCTTTCCCTTCTTTGGTTCTGAGGTATCGCCATATTCCAAAAATTATAAACAAAAGGGTAATTAAAATAAGCCACCACCAACTTTGCAAAAACACGCCCACAGATATAATTGCTCTTGTAACTGCAGGGAGGGGAATGTTTAAGTTTTCAACGGCTTCAGCAAACCTTGGTAAAACAACAAAGAACATAATTAAGCCTACCAACACAAAAACTATCAAAATAAAGGCTGGATAGGTCATTCCGCTTTTGACCTTTGTAAGAAGTAGATATTCTTTCTCTAAGTTGTCAGCTAAATAAGTAAGGCTGTCGGCTAATTTACCTGAGGCTTCTCCTGATTTAATCATATTCACAAAAAAGTCTGAAAAAACACCCGGGAATTTAGAAAGAGCATCTGAAAAGTAAGTCCCTCCTTCTACATCATCGGCAATTTTCAGAACAATCTCTCTGAAGCGCGCTTTTTCTGTTTGAAGGGCAATAGACCTTAAAGCCTCAACTAAACCAATTCCTGATTTTAGCATTAGAGCAAGATGTCGAGCAAAATAGAGGACATCTTTTTTTGTTGGTCTTGTAAAAATACCCAGTTCTCTTGCATAAAAAGGTTTTTTCTCTTCAGCTTCAAGATATGTAATATAAAGTCCTCTCTCTTGTAAAAGAGAGGCTGCTCTTTGTTGGCTGGGTGCTTCAACTATTCCAATTTGAATCAACCCTTCTTTAGTTCGTGCCTGATATTTAAACCTCATCTTTTTAAGAGCTCTTTTAATTCCTGTGGATTTAAGGAGAAATTATACGCATTTTCCAAGGTAATTTTTTTCTCTTTGACAAGGTTAGCCAATGATTGATTTAGAGTCATCATGCCTTCCTCCGAGGAGGTAGCAATAATTAAAGGAATCTCATGAATTTTGTTTTCTCTTATTAAATTGGCGATGGCTGGAGTATTAAGCATAACTTCACAGGCAGGAATTAAACCTCCTCCAATTCGAGGGATTAGTCTTTGGGACACTACACCTAGTAAAGAGCCAGATAATTGGGCCCTTACTTGTACCTGTTGAGGACCAGAGAAACTGTCAACAATTCTATGTATTGTTTGAGCGGCAGAATTGGTATGCAAAGTTGCAAAGACAAGGTGTCCGGTTTCAGCAGCAGTAATCGCTGTAGCAATGGTCTCGGGGTCTCTCATCTCTCCTACCATAATTACATCTGGGTCTTGGCGAAAAGTAGACCTTAAAGCTCTAGCAAAAGAAAGCGTATCCAAATTTACCTCTCTTTGATCAATAATTGCTAAATCATCTTCAAAAATATACTCTATAGGATCCTCAATAGTGATAATATGTTCAGGGCGTGTATGATTAATTTCATCTATGAGGGCAGCTAAAGTTGTAGATTTACCATGCGAGGAAGGACCTGTTACTAGAACAAATCCTTGAGGAGCGCGGCAAAATAAATGAAGTATAGAAGGAAGATTAAGCTCTTCAATGGTTGGAATTTGGGAGGGAATAAAGCGTAGAGCACAACTTATTTGACCCTGCTGAAAATAGGCATTCCCTCTAAATCTTCCTTTTCCTTCTAGCTCATAAGAGAAGTCTATTTCTTTTTCTTGTAAAAGTTTCTGGTACTTCTCTTCATTAAGCATACACTTAACTAGTTCTTCCACGTCCTCTTGGAGTAAAAAATCATATTCCTCCATAGGATGCAGCTTGCCATCAATTCTTAAAATAGGCCTTCTTGTAGGCGATAGGTGGAGATCCGAAGCTTTCTGTTCTATTGTTGCCTGAAGTAATTTTTCAAGAAGTTTTTGATAACTTTTCATAGCAGTTTTTTAATTTCCTCAACTACCTCTGATGGAGTATAGTTTGCTTTAATTAAATATTTATCGGCCCCTAATTTTATTCCTTTCTCAATCTCTTCTTTTTGACCCAGGTTAGATAAAATAACTACCTTTGTTATGCCCTTGTTTTCTTTAATTTGTTTAAGCACTTCCCAGCCGTTGGTATTGGGTAAGACAATATCAAGTAAAATGAAATTAGGTTTATCTTTTTCAAATAGCTCTAAGGCCATCTGCCCCTCAGTTGCTACGGAAACTTCAAAACCAGCTTCTTTGAGTTTGGTAGTATATATGTCAATTAATAGTGGGTCATCTTCAACTAAAAGAATTTTTTGCTTCATAATCTGTCGCTTAATATTCTTCTTCAGTCACTCTAACAACTTCTTCTATCGTAGTAATTCCCCTTAGTGCCTTCAAAATGCCATCTTGACGCATAGTAATCATGCCCTGTCTTTTTGCCTCCTTGGCAATTTTATCTTCACTTGGCTGGCTCAAAATAATTTTGGCAAGCTGTTTTGTCATTTTTAATATCTCAAAAATGCCTACTCTACCTGAATATCCGGTTCTTGCACACTCTGTACATCCTTCTCCTTCCCAGACAAAAATGTCATCTTTTAAATTATACTTTTTTTTGATCTCCTTTTTTATTGATCTTGGAAGCGATTCGATTTCTTTTTTAACCATCTCTTTCATTTTTCCTTGAAGCGGTACTCTTTTTTTACAATAGGGGCATATTCTTCTAACCAATCTCTGGGCAATGGCTATATTAACTGTTGGGGGAATTAAAAATTGTTTTACGCCAAGATCAATCAGACGAGGAATAACTCCTATGGTGTTGTTTGTGTGAAGGGTAGATAAAACAATGTGGCCGGTTAGAGCTGCATGAGTTGCCAATTCTGCTGTTTCTGTGTCTCTAATCTCTCCCACCATAATAATATCTGGGTCTTGTCTTAAAACGTGTCTTAGGCCGTTTGCGAAAGTATATCCTATCTCAGGTTTGACTTGGGACTGGTTAATTCCTTGAATATAATACTCTACTGGGTCCTCCAGCGTGACAATATTTACTCCTTCTTTGTTTAAATGTTCTAGAGTGACATACAGAGTGGTTGTTTTTCCACATCCTGTTGGCCCGGTTGCCAAAATCATGCCATAGGGGGCTTTCATTGCTTCTTTTATAATCGAGAGAGTCTGACCTTCAAGCCCAAGGTCTTCAAACTCCCTTAATCTCTGCTCTGGATTTAACACCCTCATTACAACTTTTTCTCCAAACATCGTTGGGAAGGTTGAGACGCGAAAGTCGATATTAACATCATCTATCAAAATTGAAAATCTACCATCTTGAGGAATTCTTGTTTCATCAATTTTTAAATTGGAAATCACTTTAATCCGGGCTACGATTGATGGATGAACTTTCTTGGGTAAAAACAAGCTTGAATGTAGAACACCGTCCAAACGAAATCTCACTCTTGTTCTTTCTTTTAAAGGTTCTATATGAATATCCGAGGCTCTCCCTTCAACTGCATGTCTTAAAATAACGGCTACCATTTTTGAAATCGGAGCCTCTCTGATTCTTCTTGTTATCAATTCTGATGACACTAGTCCTTCTTCTTTGGGTTTCTCTGCGACCAATTCTTGTTCTAGTTCCCTGAGAGCAGTCTTTACTTCTCTGCGAAAACTTGCATACCTTCTTAAAATATCCTTGAAAGTAGTGGGGGTAATAAGAAATACTTGATATTGAAAATTATGCTGCCTAGCAAGAAATTTTAAAGCTTCTTGAGCCTTTAAATCCTCTGGATAAACCATTCCTATTTCCACATGCTGATTCCGTCTTTGTAGAGGCACCATATGATAATACTCTGCAGCCTCTTTAGGCACAAGATCTAATACATCGGTTGGCACATCTTCGGCTCGGACTTTTTTAAGTTTTATACCAAGAAGTTCACTCTTGAGGGCAAAAAGAAAATCCTCATCTATAAGATCTCTTTCCAAAATAATTTCCTCCTCTCTTTTGCCTGTGTTTTTAATTTCATCTAATAGAGAGGAGGCGGTTTCTTGATCAATCATGTTCCTCTTTTGAAGTTCTTCTATAAGGCTCATATTTTAAAAAGGTAAGGTAGTCGTTGGCAAAGTGGGAGAGGTGGTAGGCGAGGGTAAAAAAGGTGTCTCTCTTCCTAGAACCCCAGTAAATTCTTCTGGTTTTGGATACTCTTCTAATTGTTTTAGAAGAGGATTTTCTAAATTAGAGAAGTTTATCTGTGGTGGACGAACTGCACTCTCGGGTTTTACAGAAACCAAGGTGATATTTCTTTTAAATACTAAAAAGAAGAATATTAAAATCAAAACAATAAATACAACTCCTAAAATAATTTCATAGAAATTTTTTCCTTTTGGTCTGGCAAGTATGATAGCCATAAATTAATATGAATAAACTGTTAATTGTATTTCAAAATCATATATATCTTTCTCCTCTGGCGCAGAAAAAGTAATTTGATCTACCTCAAACAAACGAGCGCTTTTTTCTAAGCTTACTAAGAAATTTTTAAGGGAGGAGTAAGTTCCTGAGAGCTTTAAAGTAATTTGATGCCTCTGAATCCTCTCTATCTTCGGAAAAGAATCGCCTGAAGTTATAAGAATATCTTGCAAGAGAAGACCGTGCTTTTGAGAGGCGGCATTAAAATAGTTAATCAAAGAGGCTGAATCTAACTTTTTGGGAAGCATCGAAGTTATTTTGTCAACTGTCTCTCTTTTTGCTTCGAGTTTCTTAAAAGTTTCTTCTATTTCTTTATAATACTGTGCCTGATTTTCTAAAAAGGTCTTTTGGTTAGCTAATTTTTGAGCAACTTGTAAGTAATCTTTATATTTAGGAAAAGTGAAGACCAACCCAATTATTATGGCCCCCAAGAGAGCAACAAGTATGATAAATCTTGGATACTTCATTTTAGTAATAAGAAAGTTGGAGTAAAAACAATAGAGAGTTGGAACTGAATATTTCCCTCTTTACTTACTCCAACATTAGAAACAGTTAATTCTTTTATCTGTGGCATTTTCTCGAACACCAAAATCTGTTGCGCTAAGGCCAAAAGGTTTTTAGCTTGACCAGAAAGATCAATCTGATTTTTATCTCTTAGAAACTTAAATGATGAAAACCAAACATCTGGATGGATGTTACTTTCCAGCAGTGTAAAAAGTCTGGAGGGTGTTTGATGATTACTTAATAATACAGGAAAGTCGTCAATTTTTCTTTTATAATCATAAATAGCTTCTTTGAGAGCTTTTTGCTGGGGGGTGCCCAACCGTTCTAGCTGGGTCTCTATCTCTTCAAGTTGGGCTTGGGCTTTTTTTGTTTGCCAATCAAAAACAAAAAAGAGGGTAACAATAACTATAAAAATAAAAAGAGAAAACCAAAAAAGCAAAACAATTAATATTGATTCTTTCTCTGCTACCTCTTTTTCTTGGGGAATGATTTTAACCATAAAATATTTTTAGTAAACTCCTCGCAGGGCTGCTCCTACTGCTATTGTAAACTCTGGACCTATCTTTTGCAAGATTAATTCAAGTCCGGGAGGATAATTTATATCTAAAAATGGGTTACCTACCTCACAAGGTAGTTTAAATTTCTCATTAAGATACTCAGCCAAGCCTGGCAATCTAGCACCTCCACCCGAGATAATTATCTTATCAACTTTCTCTTTCTCTTCTAAGAAATACTCGTTGAATATTTTTTGCATTTCTTTTGAAAGGCTATCTATAAGTGGAAGAAGAATTTCTTTGATTGTAGGGTTCTTTTTAATGCCATACATATTTTTTATTATCTCAGCCTTTCTGGTATCTATTTTCAATTTGTTTGCAAGCGCTTGGGTTAACTCTTCTGATGACAAATCTATACTATGAGAAGTTTTGAGAACATTATGAGAAATAATATTAATGGTTGTTGTTTTGTGCCCTATGTCAGCTAAACAAACAACTCCTTTTTTATCTTGATATTTCACAAGCGCCCTTGATAGGGCAAAAACTTCTGTTTCTAAGGCCAAAATTTTTAGATTTAAAGATTGGGCTATTTTCTGGTACTGCTCTATTGTCTCATTGGGTACCGCAACCAAAAGAATTTTCAAAGGAACTGTTCCCTCAAATTGAGGCGTCCCTTTTATAATCTGCCAATCTAGGGTTACATCTGCTAAGGGAAGAGGAATGTGTCTTGGGGCTTCATATTTGATTGCCTCCTCCAATTCTTTTTTACTCATAGGTGGTAAGGTAAAAGTTGTAAAAAAGGAGGCATAATCAGGAATAGAAAAAAAGACGTTTTTTGCTCTAATCTTAGCCTCCTGAAACATTGCCGAGAGAGCCTCAGTGATTCTGGGGCCCGAAAGTAAAGCTCCTGTCTGAAAATGTTGAACAAATTCTTGTCCTGCAAAATATTCTGTTTTAAGTTGAGCGTAATTTTCTAATTTAACCCCTTGCCTGGAGCTTAATTCTACCACTTTTATAGATGCAGAGCCGATATCTATTCCCAAAAAGCTTTTGGAAAATAGAGCCGATGTAATTTTTTTGAAAGGGTTAAAAACCATATATTTTTAAATTATAACTCAAAAATTTTATAATACCATAATGTATCAAAAATTTTTTGATAAAATTGTCTCTCTGTTTTTTCCTAGAAGATGTGTCATTTGTTCAAAAGAGGGCGAAATATTTTGCAAAGACTGTCTTGCTTTGGTAACTTTGCTTGATAATTCATGCTGCCCCGGCTGTGGTTCTTATAAAATCAATCTTCCGGGAGAATTTTGCTCTATTTGCAAGAAAGAATTGCATTTAGATGGACTTATCTCAGCTGCACCCTACAATGATCCTCTTATAAAAAAGACTATTTCTCTTTTTAAATATCCTCCTTTTGCAAAAGATTTAGCAAAATCTTTTGCTTTTTTAATTATATCGCAATTGAGATTGCAAAACAATAAGTTTGGTGAATTTATTTTATCCTATATACCTTTGGATAGGGCATCTTTGCGCCGCAGGGGGTTTAATCAATCCAAACTTCTTGTTCAAGAATTAGGTAAGGAGCTAAATCTGCCTGTGTACACACTTCTTGAGAAGATTAAGAAAACAAAACCTCAAAAAAACTTGAACAAAGAAGAAAGGAAAGAAAATGTTCAAAATGCTTTTTGCGTTGTAGAAGATGCAAAAGAACTGGTGCAAAACAAAAAGATTATTATTGTTGATGATGTATATACCACAGGAGCAACTTTAAATGAGGCAGCCAGGGTTTTAAAACAGGCAGGAGCAAAAAAAATATGGGGAATAACAATAGCAAGAGAATTTTAGGATTTTCTAAATTTTGGGGTAACCCAGAATGTCATATATCGTCCAAAGATCCATCTCGTCTGAGCATCTAAAGCAGGCAGGGATGTAAAAATAAACATGGTAAAGGGTAAAAGAAGCCATTCAAAAATTATTTTAATTTGAGTAAATTTTCTTTTTCTGCTCGCTGCTTTGGGCGGGAGAATGTAGAAAGAATAATAAGCCGAGGAGAAAAGACCAATCATTGCCACGGTTAGAATTCTTCCGACAATTCTTGGCAAATTGTAAGCAAGAAGTGTTTGAGAGAAGTCCCACCCGCCCAAAACACAAGGTAGCCATCCCAGAAGCAAAAGTAAAATAGGACCACAGGCCCAATTCCAGTGACCTTCAATTAATTCAATTGAATACGCAATTTTTTTTCTTATTGGAATTTTTTTGTTTTTTAGAAAGCCAAATAAAAAATAAGCAATATCCCCTACTCCATATGCCCATCTTCTTTGCTGTTTATAAATACTTAAAAAGGTGGAAAAAAGGTTCTTTGAAGCGTTGGCATCCATTGAAATAGGATAATATAAAGGAACCACCTTGTAGTTGCCATCGTATTTTAAGAAACACTGCCAAAAGATTCGTGAGTCATCTGAGACAACATCGGGCTTTTTAAATCCTACTTCAACTAAAGCTTTGAAAGCCATTGAGTGGGAGGAAAAAGTGATCAATTTTTCTTCTCTTTCTTGATTAATAATATGCCAAAATGATGTTGAAAGAGAAAAAACCCGAGAGATAGCCGGTACCTGCCAGATATTATTTAAAAACAAAGGAATGGGCTGAAAACTTGCGTGGGTTGGGTTTTTTGTTGTGAGGTATTTGTAAGTTAATCGAGCAAAATATTGCGGGAAAACGACCGTGTCTATATCAAAAGAAGAATAAATAACTTGTTCATAAGGAATTCCTAACTTGTCAATAACTTCTTTAGCCCTTTTTGCTGCCCAGGTTTCGTTTGAGGATTTAGCTGGAATTTCTCCGGGAAGATTTTGTGGATGTATTGTAATGAGAAACTTAAAGAATTTATCCTTGAATTCTTTCTCAATAATTTCTTTCACTTTTTCTGTATGCTTGCCGGCCCTCTCCTCCAACGCCAGAACTACAATAAAACGATCTTTTGGATAATTGGCTTTTATTAAGCCACCTAAAGACTCTCTTACAATTTCTATAGGCTCTTTGTACATTGGAAGAACTATCAAATGGTAAATCTGGCGCCAATCTTTCAAAGGTAGAGTATATTCTGACGGAGGTAAATTTTGAAGGCGTTTTAGCCAGTTTACAGATTGATTTTGTTTTAGTCTTTTATAGCTTGCCTTTAGGTAAAAAGAAAAATAAATAGCCTTAGCAAGCCAATAAAACACAAAAACAATAATAAAAATTGCCACCCAAAGTGGCTTAAAATAGGATAGAGAAACAGCGCCTATAATTGTTACCCAAGTTAAAACGCCAGGGAAAATTTCAAAGAATCGATAGAGCACCCTTTCGCTTCTTTTTTTTAGATCTCTAGCATAAGAAACTGAAAGATAGTATTTGTTTTCCATTTTGATCAATCTAAGAGTTATAAAGGTGTGGGTATGTCCTAAATCTAAGTATTAGGAGATCTTGGCGGAGAGGGCGGGACTCGAACCCGCAACCCCCAAAAAGGGGGCACGGCTTAGCAGGCCGTTGCCTTACCATTCGGCGCACCTCTCCTTTATTAAATTAACAAACTCCCTTGGAAAATTCAAGTTTAAAACTTAATTGAGCTATGTCATAATAAAAAATATGAATCTCTCCAAAGAAAACAGCAATTTTTTGAAACTTGTGGGAATAATCTCAATGAGCCTGGATCATATTGGCAAGTTTTTCTTTCCTCAATATAGTATATTTCAAATTTTGGGAAGAATTGCCTTTCCTATTTTTGCATTTCAACTTACAATTGGCTATCAAAAAACTTCTAATAAAAAAAGATATATTCAGCGTCTGTTGATCTTTGCCCTCATTTCCCAACCTATTTTTTATTTGGTCACAAAAAAACTGGAATTAAATATTTTGTTCACATTAGCATTAGGTTTTTGGGCTCTCTCAGGTTGGGAAAAGAAAAAATATCATCATTTTGCTCTTATTCTTCCCCTCTCCTTTTTTGTGGAATATAAAATCTATGGAATTCTAATGATTATTGGCTTTTTTGTTATCAGGCAGTTTTCATATCAGGCATTGTATTTTGGTTTGAACAATTTGATATACATTTTGCTTTGGAAAATTCCCCTTTTCCAATTTTACTCATTTTTAGCATTGCTGTTTATTTATAAACTGAATTTCTTTCGCGTAAAACTGCCAAAATATTTTTTCTATATCTTTTATCCCGGCCATTTTCTTGTTATTTATTTGATAAAGACTTTTTTCTTTTAAGAAACTATTGATTTTTTAAAAATCAAGTCTATAATAGTTTGTAGTCTAAAGTTTTGCTTTATCACTTATCAGTTATCATTGATCATTGATCAGTTATCATTGATCAATTATCATTTATCATTGATTTAATAGGCCGCCATCGTCTAAAGGCTAGGACACGGGGCTTTCAATCCCGTAATCCGGGTTCGAGTCCCGGTGGCGGCACAAATTTATTCTAAGTGCACCAATCCTGTAAATTTTTCTAATTCTTTTTTCAAAAGAGGGTATTTTTTTAGATAAATATCTTGTTCTAAAATCTCCTTGGCTGCTTCTCTGGTGGTTTTTACAAGATTCAGGTCCGATAAATATTCCATGCTCAAGTCAGGAATGCCCCATTGTCTTTTTCCTACAAAATCTCCAGGGCCTCTTAATTTTAAATCTGCTTCTGCCAGTTTTAGACCATCGTCTGTCTCCACCAAAGCTTTCAACCTTTTTTGAGTTTTTCTTGAAGAGGACTCACAAAATAAAAAGAAGTAAGATTCTTCTCCTCCTCTCCCTATTCTGCCTCTAAATTGGTGAAGTTGGGCTAATCCAAATCTCTCTGCTCCCTCTACAATCATAACAGTTGCGTTGGGTATATCTATTCCAACCTCAATTACAGAAGTTGAAACCAAAATATTAATCTTTCCTTCTCTGAAATCCTTCATTATCCTCTCTTTTTCTTTAGAGGACAATTTTCCATGGAGCATTTCAATCTCAAAGTTGGGAAAGATTTGCTCCTTGAGCTTTGTGTATTCTTCCTTAACAGCTCTAACTTCTCCTTTTTCTCCAGGCTCGATTCTCGGACAAATCACAAAAGCTTGTCTTCCTTTTTGAATTTCTTTTTCAATTAATTGATAAGCTTTTTGTCTTTCTTTTGGAGAAACAATAATTGTATTAACCTTCCTTTTTCCTCTTGGCATTTCATCTAAGATTGAAATGTCTAAATCTCCATAGATGGTCAAAGAGAGGGTTCTCGGAATTGGAGTGGCGGTCATAGAAAGAAGATGAGGAATAAGCCTTTCTTTGGTCTTTGATTGTTTGCAAAGCTTTGCTCTCTGTTCTACTCCAAAACGGTGTTGTTCGTCTACTATAACTAGGCCAAGTTTTTTGAATTTGACTTTATCTTGGATTAAAGCATGTGTCCCAATTAAAATATCTATTTCCCCTTTTTCTGTAAGTTCAATGAGTTTTCTTTTGGAAATTTCAACTACTTCATTCTTGAGTTTTTTTGAAAAAAGTCTGTCGCTTTTTGAGGTTAAAAGTCCTATATTCAAATTAAAATTTTTGAGAAAATTATGGACTGTTTCAAAATGCTGTTTGGCTAAAATTTCAGTTGGTGCCATAAAGGCAACCTGATAGCCATTTTTTGCACAATTTAGCGCAGAAATAGTTGCAACAACAGTTTTGCCTGAACCAACATCTCCTTGAAGAAGTCTTGACATGGGAATTTTTCTCTCCATGTCTTTCAAAATCTGCCAAGCGGCCTTTCTCTGAGCTTGAGTTAATTTAAAAGGCAAAGACTCAACGAATTTTTTTACTACTTCTATTTTTATAGGAATGGGAGCAGATTTTTCTTTATATCTTTTTATTCTCTGCCCTAAAACAAAGAGTTGAAGAATGAGCAAATCTTGAAAAGCAAATCTCTCTTTAGCTTTTTGAGCCAGCTTAAAACTTGATGGAAAATGAATTTGCAAAATCGCCTCTTTAATTGGTAAAAGGTTATACTTTTTAAGGATAAACTCTGGGAGGGGTTCTTTAATAGAAGCAAGATGTTTTTTCAGAATTCTTTTTATAGCAAACCTGAGCCACCTTGAAGTGAGACCTTCTGTTTCAGGATATACAGGAACAATTCTACCAACATGTGTTAGACGAGGATCAAAGGGTTGAATATCGGGGTTTTTTATTTTTTCATAAACTGGGTTTTGAAGATAAGACTCGTTTTTACCGATTGTTAATTTGCCTGCCAAGAGCACATAGGTGTCTTTTTTTATGAGATTCTTTAAAAAAGGCTGATTAAACCAGATGGCTTTTATTGAACCACTCTCATCACTTACAAGGGCCTGGGTGAGAATGATTCCCTTTTTGTGAGTCTTTATGTTCTCTATCTTGATAACTTTTCCTTTAATACAAAAGGTTTGATTAATCTTAATTTGGGAAATTTTAAGAATTTGAGAAAAATCCTCATATCGGTGAGGAAAGTGAAATAACAAATCTTTGACCGTTTCTATTTTTAATTTTTTAAGCCTTTTTAAATATCTCTTCTGAATCCATTTAAGTTTTGCGAGAGGGAGGGATAAATCCATGTGCCCCCACTCCGACTCGAACGGAGATCTTGGCCTCCGCAAGGCCACGCTCTATCCACTTGAGCTATGGGGGCAAAAGTAATTTTTAATTTTTAATTTTTAATTTTTAATTTTTAAAATTTTTGGTGGATGCCTTTGTTATAATAACAAAATTAAAAGAAACTGCAAAGATTTTTTCTCTGTTCAAACCGTTGTAATAACATTGCCATGGCTTTCTTATTACAACGGTTTGGATTAAAAGAAAGTTTGGGATATTATAAAATTATGAAAATCTTAGCAGTTGAAACATCCTGTGATGATACTTGTATTGCAGTTGCCAAAGGAGGCAGGAATTTTTTAAATTTTGAAATTCTCTCAAGCATTGTCTCTTCGCAGGTAAAAATTCATCGAAAATTTGGTGGGGTGTATCCTTCTCTTGCAAGAAGAGAACACGAGAAAAACCTTCCTCTTGTATTAAAAGAAAGTTTAAAAAAAGCTGACCTTCTTGTTAGAAAGAAAAATACAATTGAAAAAAAGGAACTTGTTTTATATGAGAAAATTTTTGCAAAAGAGCAAAATCTATTAAAAAGGTTTTTGAACTTTATCGGACAATATAAAAAGCCAAAAATTCACCTTTTGGCTGTAACGGTCGGACCTGGACTTGAGCCTTGTCTTTGGAGTGGAGTCAATTTTGCCAAGGCTCTTTCTTTGTGGCTGGATGCAAAAATTGTTCCAGTAAATCACATAGAAGCTCATATCTTTTCAAACTTTTTATCTTTAGAGGTAAGGAAATTAGCAGTTAAGCAAAAAGATGCATTATTCCCAGCGATTGCTTTAATTGTCTCAGGTGGTCACACTCAGCTTATTTTAGTAAAAGAATTGGGGAAATACAAAATTTTGGGCCAGACAAGAGATGACGCAGCCGGTGAGGCATTTGATAAAATTGCGCGAATTTTGGGACTCCCCTACCCGGGGGGGCCAGCAATTGAAAAAATATCGAAATATCGAAATATCGAAATATCGAAATGTCGAAATGTCGAAATGTCGAAATGTCGCGTAAGCTTGCCTCGTCCGATGATTTTCTCAAAAGACTACGATTTTAGCTTCTCAGGATTAAAAACTGCTGTTTTATATAATTACCAAAAACGCCCAAAGAAAATAAGGGAGTCTAAAGAGTATATAACCCTAATGGCAAGGGAGGCCCAAGAGGCAATTGTAGAGGTTTTGGTCAAAAAAACAATTAGGGCGGCAAAGGAATTTAAGGCAAAATCTATTATATTAGGAGGAGGCGTGTCTGCTAATGAGAGACTAAAGAGTCTTTTTAAAGAAAAGATTAGTAAAATGGTCAATGGTCCTTTATTGCTTTTCCCTGAAAAACATCTTGCAACTGATAATGCTCAAATGGTTGCTTTATGTGGCTATTTTTATTGGTTAAAATCTGATAAAATAAAAAATTGGAAAAATATTAAGGCTTGCGCTGATTTAAAAATTGCATGATTTTATACTTTTTATTTCTAACTTTATTGGGGTTTGTGCCAAGTTTGATCTGGCTTGGTTTTTATTTAAGAAAAGATGTGCATCCCGAACCCAAAGAAATGGTGATAAAAATTTTTATCTTGGGTATGGGGTGTGCGGTCGTAGCTGCTTTTGTGGGAATTCTCTTATCAGACTTTATACAGAATTCTGGTTTGCCTTTATTTTTCTCTTTGTTTCTTCAGGTCTTTATAGCGGTTGCCTTGATCGAGGAAATTGCAAAGTATTTACCTATTCATTTTTATGTCCTAAATGATCCTGAATTTGATGAACCAATTGATGCAATGATTTATATGATCATTTCAGGATTAGGATTTGCAGCCCTTGAGAATATTCTGTTTTTATTTAAATCTTTTTTATCTTCAGGAATGCTTGGTGAAACTTTGGTGGCACTTTTTGGGCGGTTTATTTCAGCTACATTTTTGCATGCTTTAACATCTGCAAGTATTGGCTATTTCTTGGCCCTTTCTATTTTAAAAAAGAGGGGTAGGACTTTCTTTTTTATACTAGGAATTCTTTTATCAACTACATTGCATGGTATTTATAATTTTGCTATAAAAATAGATGAAGAGTTAGTTAATTTAGGCTGGCAAATTAGAGATTGGCATTTACTTTTAATTTCAGCAGGGGTATTAATTTTTCTGGCAATCTTAACCTTTTTTCAGTTTAGAAAAATAAAAAAATTAAAAAGCGTTTGTGAAATATGAAACTTAAAGCTTTGTTTAAAAAGAAAAAAGAGCAAGAAGAACAAAAAGAAAAATGGTTGGAAAATAATGCTGTGGGAGAGCTGGCAATAGATGCGTACGAGACAGACAAATATATTGTAGTTCAATCCCCGATTGCAGGAATCACTTCTGAGGATATTGAAATTTCTCTGGAAGATGGCATGCTCATTATTAAAGGAAAGCGAAAGAGACCTAAAGATACAGACAAAATAGAAAAATATCTTTATCAAGAATGTTTTTGGGGAAGGTTTGAGAAAAAATTAATTTTGCCTGAGGAGGTAGATATAACAAAAACTAAAGCTACAATCAAAAACGGAATTCTAACATTAAAAATACCAAAACTTAAAGAAAAAAATAAAAAAGAGATAAAAGTGAAGGTTGAGGAAGAAGAGGAATAAAGATGGAAGTTAAACAAAAAAACCACCTTTTTTAAAAGGTGGTTTTTTGGTGCCGGGGGTGGGATTCGAACCCACAAGCCATTTCTGGCACGAGATCCTAAGTCTCGCGCGTCTACCAATTCCGCCACCCCGGCGAGCAATGATTATTTAACAAAACCCTCCCCATTCAAGCCTTTTGGGGAAGGGTTTTGTAAGTTTGTAAAAATCTTATTTACTCTTGCCTCATTACCATCTCCATTGAGCTGTTCGCCCAATAACCGCAGAAACCAAAGCAATAACCCCTCTTGCAATCATTCCGACAACAAACCCAATCAAAGCATAAATCAAAACCGTCCGTGCTTTTGCCTGTTGATCTGGATTTCCTCCTGCAGTTACAAACATATAGGCTGAAACCAATACCATAATCACAACTATCGCAATCAAGAAGGTGAAAAGCCAGTTTGTAATTCTTGAAATCAACTGAAGCACTCCTGTAGCCGACCATGTGGGCAATTCCTCAGGCTGGGGCCCTGGTGCTGCTCCTGCCAAAACTACACTTTGTGTTGTCAGCAGAAGAATTCCGGCTAAAAGAAGTCCTGCTAAATATTTCTTGTTCATTTTTTAAACCGATTTTATTTTTATATCGACCTTTTTTCTTGATTTTATTGTAATACTCTTTGTTGAGACAGACAAGGCAGTTTTCCACAGAAGAAATTTATATCCCAAGAACAACTCTTAAAAGCGCAAGAATACCTCGGGCGACGGCTATAATAATAAATCCTATAATTGCATAAAGAATGATTTTGCGTCCCAAAGCTGCTTTTTTTGGATCTCCTCCACCCGTAACCAGCATGTAGGCACCTATTAAAATCATAATCGGCAAGATACCAATTGCTAGAGTAAAGATCCAATTACCAATTCGGGTTACCATCTCTTGAAATGATGTACTTCGAAGAGGACTTGTAATTACTACCTGTGCATTTACCAAGCCTGGAAAAAGCCAAAGGTTTGCCAGCCAAATTGTTTTCTTTAATTTAGACATCCTATCTTAAAAAAGTAATATCTCCTTTGGTAACACTTATAATCAATTTTGCTATTAACATAATACCAAAAATTACTCCTGAGAACAACATAATTTTTTTGCCAAGCTCAATTCTTGAGGGAGTGGCGCCGGTGAGAAACATTACTCCTCCTGCTAAAATTGCTAAAGGCAAAATAACTATTGAGAGATTAAACAAAACATTGAAAACCAAATCAATATAATCACCTAAGGTAGTTGCCACAACCGGCGGTTCTATCTCTTGAGCAAATACGGCCGTGAAAAAAATAGGAACAATTATAGCTTTTAAATTATCATTTATCATTGATTAAAATCTTACACCGAAAATAATTCTAAAAAGCATAAAAAGACCTTGGGCCAATAAAGCAATTGAAAGACCAATTGCCGCGAACATCAGGGTTCTTTTGCCCTTGGCTTGTCTTATTGGATCGCCACGGGAGGCTGCCAGAAAAATTCCGGCAACCACAATCATTAAAATGGATATTCCCAAAAGAAGATTGAAGATAAATCTTAATGCATAAAGTAAAAATTGGGGAATATCTGCCCACAAAAGAGGATTATCATATCCGGTTGGTTGGGTGGGTTGGGTAGGGCCCGGGGGAGCACCTTCTAAACGACAATTAGCATCACATCCATCTCCTGAGATATTATTTCCGTCATCGCACTCTTCCCCAGGTTGATTAATCACTCCATCACCACATCTTGGAGGAAGAACATCTACCCATCCTACATTTACACACTTGGTCCAACTGCCGGCAAGAAAGGAGCAGGTTTCTTTAACACATGCCATAATATTCCAGCGACCAACTTTATCAAGTCTCTCAGAAGGAAGGTCAAACTCACATGATGAGCGGTTACAATCGAAGGTCTGCATAAACGAAGCAACTCCTAAGGGATCATCATAAAAAAGATCAACTTTTTCGATTTTTTTTCCAATTAAACAAAAATGCTTTGCTATAGCTTGGCAGTGAGCGGTAGTTCTTCCATTTAATGGAACTGGAGAAGAAAAACTACAATGAACTTCTTGGGCAAGAACCTCCCTACTGAAGAAAAAAATTCCAACAAAAACGATAAAAAAGAAAATAAGTTCTTTTCTCATTTTAAACCTGGGGGCGTTTAATTTGGATTTCTTTTTCTTTCTTTTTTCTTAAAACAGCTCCCCAATGATAAGCCCCTGCGTCTATTTCTTTTTCAATCTCTAAATTAAGATGTCTGGCGATGCTTTGTATTTCCTCGGGCCCAATCCTTTTTTCTTCTGGCCCAAAAGGGGCGTCTTTTTTCCAATCTATGATTATAATCTGACCCTCTGGTTTTACTACTCTTTTGGCTTCTTTTACAACGCTTTCTGGATCATCCGCTTCAAATAAAAGGTTAACAATAAAGACCGCATCTAAAGAATTATCTGGTAGCGTAGATCCTTCTGGTTCTTCTAAATCGCATTGAATGGTCCTAATGTTATTGAGCCCGAACATTCTTGCGTTTCCCAAAAGTGCTGAAAGAAGTTCTTCTTGAATATCTAAAGCATATACAAACCCACCTCTTTTCAGTTTTTTAGCCAAAGGAATTGTAAAACCTCCTGCGCCTGCGCCAAAATCAGCCACAGTAGCATCTTCCCGCAGATCAAGGTCTTCTATAATTTTTTCGGGTTCGAAAAAATAAACCATAAGTTATAAATAAATGAAAGAGGCCACTTCATCTCCTTGTTTAAGTCGCATAATCCGCACCCCTTGAGTTGCTCGTCCCAAAATAGGTATATTTTTAGCAGATGTTCTAATAACCTGTCCTTTTTTTGAAATGATAATTAGATCTTCTTCTCTTGTAAGAATTCGAGCCTCAACCAAATCGCCAGTTTTTGGGGTAATCTTTGCTGTAATTAACCCTGTCCCTCCTCTTTTTTGAAGACGATATTTTGAGATTTCTGTCATCTTGCCATAACCATTCTCGGTAATAACAAAAAGATATTGTTTTGCTTTTGTGTTGCTTACAACTTCCATTCCTATAAGATCATCTTCATCTTTAAGCCTAATTCCTTTGATACCTGAAGCGTTTCTTGCCATAGGTCTTACTTCTTTCTCGTGAAACTCTATTGCCATTCCTTTTTTGGTTACAAGAATTATTAAATCATCACCTTTGGTCTTTCGCACTTTCCTTAAAAGGTCTCCTTTTTTTAAGCGAATCGCAATTAAACCTGTGCTTCTTAGGTTTTTAAACTTTTCCAAGGCAGTCTTTTTAACTATTCCGTTTTTGGTAGCCATAATTAAATATTTCACCTTACTCTCTAAATCTCTCTTGCCAATTGGCAAAATCGCCAGAATTCTATCTTCGCTTTGAATGTCTAAAAAATTGGTTAAAGCTCTCCCTTTGGAAGTTCTGGTGCCTTTTGGAATTTCATATACCGGAAGACCAAAAACTTTGCCTGTATCAGTGAATACTAGTAGTTGATCGTGAGTATTGGCTAAAACAAAGTGCTCAACTAAGTCTTCTTCTTTTGTTTCAACACCAACTATACCTTTCCCTCCTCTTTTTTGAATTCTATAGGTAGCTGGATCTACCCTTTTTATGTATCCCTTTTGAGTTACAGTGATAATAGTCTCTTCTTCTGGAATTAAATCTTCTTCTTTGATTTTGCCAGGAGCTTTAGCCACAACTTTAGTCCTTCTTGGATCTTGATATTTTTCTTTCAACTCTTTAATCTCCCTTTTTACCACCTCCTTTACTTTTTTAGGACTTTTAATAATAGCCTCTAATTCTTTAATTGTGGCCTTAATTTGCTTTAGTTCCTTTTCAATTTTTTCTCTTTCAAGTCTTGCTAAAGTGGCGAGTTTTGTTTCCAAAATTGCCTCTGCCTGAATGGAAGTGAGTTTAAATTTAGAGATTAGGTTTTTCTTTGCATCCTCTCTTGATTTTGATCTTTTAATAGTAGAGATAACTTTATCAATATTTGCCAAGCATTTTACCAATCCTTCTAAAATATGCTCTCTTTCTTTTGCTTTTTTTAGTTCATATTTACTTCGTCTTAAAACTACCTCTTTTCTATGTTCAAGATAATAGAATAACACTTCCGCCAAAGAGAGAACTTTTGGTTGAATACCATCAACTAAAGCCAGCATATTCAAATAGAATTTCTTCTCAAGGTCTGTGTATTTATAAAGGGCATTTAGGATTTTCTGTGGATAGGCTCCTTTTCTCAATTCTATTACTATTCTTAAACCTTCCTTGTCGGACTCATCTCTTATATCTTTTATTTTCTCAATTTTTTTCTCCTGAACTAATTTTGCAATTTGGGAAACTAAAGCTGACTTTTGGACCTGATAGGGAATTTCAGAAATTATTATCTGCCAGCCTCCTTTTTTCTCTACAACTTCTGCCTTACCTCTTATCAAAATAGCTCCTCTGCCCTGAGAATAGGCAGAAATAATTTCTTTGAGGTTATAGATAATACCTCCTGTGGGGAAATCTGGTCCTTTTATAAATTGAAAAAGTTCCTCAACTGTTGCCTTGGGGTGGTCTAAAAGATAAATTGCTGCATCGCAAACCTCAGCTAGGTTATGAGGAGGAATGTTTGTTGCCATGCCCACAGCAATTCCCAAAGATCCATTTAAAAGAAGATTTGGGGGTAGAGCTGGCAAAACCATTGGTTCTTTTCGGGTTCTGTCATAATTATCTTGAAAATCAACCGTATCCTTTTCAATATCTTTTAGCATCTCCTCCGCTAATTTTGTAAGTCGGCATTCAGTATATCGCATCTGCGCAGGGCTGTCGCCATCAACACTTCCAAAATTGCCCTGGCCTTCAATTAAAGGATATCTCATTGCAAAATCCTGAGCCATTCTTACAAGCGCATCATAAACCGCTGCATCACCATGGGGATGATATCTTCCAAGTACGGAACCCACAACCGTAGCTGATTTTCTAAATTTAGCCGAAGATGTCAGCCCGTCTTCTTTCATTGCATAAAGAATTCTTCGATGAACTGGTTTTAATCCATCTCTTACATCGGGTAGAGCCCTTGCCACGATAACTGACATTGCATAATCAATATAACTCTCTTTCATCTCTTGAGAGATTTCTCTTGGAATTATTTTTGAGGCTAGTGTTGGTTCTTTTTTGGGCATATTTTCATTGGGTTGGTAAAGTTGACAAACTTGGAGTAGAAGGAGTTATAGTGGGCACTGAAAAAGTGGGTATTTCAATTTCTGGTATCTCAAATTGTGGCAGTGTAAACTCCTCGAAAACCTTTTTCTCTCTGAGTTTTTCCAAATGAAGAGCTGTAATCTTAATCCAGAGTAAAAATAAAAGACACGCTAAGACAACTACAATAATCCAAAAAATCAATTTCCTTTTTTTTATATCTAACTTTTGAACTTTTTTTAAAAGACTCATTATTTCAAGCAAATTTTGTCGGTTTTAACAAAACTGTTTTAGTCTGGCTAGGTAGTTTTTCTTTTTTAATTAAAAGTTTTGCTTGAGGCTCTAAATTTTCCTCTCCGATTACTTTCAGAAATTCTACTACATTATCTAATTTAACTTTTAACTTAGGCAAAGCATAATGCATGGGAATTACAATCTTTGGTTCAATCTGATTAATAATTTTTAAAGCATCTTTGGCAGAAATTGTATAGACTCCTCCAACGGGTATCATTAATATATCCACATCCCCTATTTCCTCAATTTGCCAAGGTGCAAGTTCGTTCTGCCCTAAATCTCCAAGATGACAGACTTTAATTCCCTCACTTTCAAGCAAATAAATTGTATTTGGCTCTTTTTTTGCATTATGGTATGATAAGATACCTTTTATATAAACTTCTTTAATTTCATACTCTCCGGGGCCTTCTATTAGAAAGTAGTCTCCTTTAACAACTTTTTTGTTATTATGGTCAAAGTGCTGGTGAGTAATAAGTAAAATATCTGCCTCAACTTCACAAGGTTTTAAGCCGATTTCCTCCGAAAAGGGATCAATAACAATTTTTGCTTCCTCTTTTGAATTTTCGCTTTGGGTTTTTATAAAAAAATAAGAGTGTCCGCACCAACGTATTTCCATGTTTTTCAACTTTTATTCTACCAAAGCTATTTGCTTTTTACAAGATTAACTTTATAATTGACTTGAAAATAATTTAATTTTATGTTAAATTCTCAAGATGATTTCAACAAAATCTCTACAAAAGAACACTGCTTTTTCTAAAATGACTCTCCCTAAAAAAGGGAGTATTATTGAAGGTCGGGTAATAGAAAAAGGACCGGCTTGTGTTTTTATTGATTTAAGTCCTTTTGGAACCGGAATTATTTATGGCAAGGAATATTATTTGGCAAAAAATATTATCAACTCCCTAAAGCCTGGTGATATAGTAAAGACCAAAATTGTAGAATTTGACAATGAAGAAGGCTTTATTGAACTTTCTCTGACCGAAGCCCAACAGGAAATAGGATGGGAAAAATTAAAAGAATTAAAGGAAAAATTTGAAACGGTTACTATAAAACCAATTGGTGCTAATAAAGGAGGGCTTTTGGCTGAACTCTATGGAGTAAGAGGTTTTTTACCACTTTCTCAACTTTCAATTGAGCATTACCCAAGAGTTGAAGAAGGAAATACTGCCCAGATCCTCCAGCATCTGCAGAAATTGGTTGGAAAAGAATTAAAAGTAAAGATTATTGATGTTGACCCAAAAGAAAACAAACTAATTTTCTCAGAAAGGGCAGCAGAATCCAAGGCATTAAGAGAAATGCTCAAAAATTACAAAGTAGGAGATGTTGTAGAGGCTGAGGTAGTAGGGTTAGCAGATTTTGGAGCTTTTGTAAAGTTTCCGGCAATTTCAGAAGAAGAAAAGAGAAAGCTAAAAGAGAAAAAAGAGGGGCCAATTCAATTGGAAGGACTAATTCATATCTCGGAATTAAGCTGGCAGTTAATTCAAGATCCATCTGAAGTTGTAAAGGTTGGAGATGTAATAAAGGCAAAAATTGTTGATATTTCAAAAGATGAAAGAGTTTCTTTATCTTTGAAAGCTTTGGAGCCAGATCCTTGGAAGGGTTTAGAAAAGAAAATTAAGGTTGGAGATACTGTTTCTGGTAAAGTAGTAAGAATAAATCAAATTGGTGCTTTTGTAGAAATTGCTCCAAAAGTAAGAGGACTGGTTCATATATCCGAGTTTGGCTCTGAGACTAAAATGAGGGGGGTTTTAAAAGAGGGGCAGAAATATAAGTTTAAAGTGGTAAACTTTAACCCAAAAGAGCATCGTTTAACCTTAAAACCAATCCTTTAGCATGAACTTTCTTCTTAAAAACTTTTTCAAAAATTTAGCCATTGTGGTCTTGATTTTTGTAATTTTGGGAGCTATCTTCTCATTGTTTTCCCCTTCGGAAGTATCTTTAGGAGAAATTCCCCTCTCAAAACTTGCAAATGATATCTCAAACGAGAAGGTAAAGAAAATCGAAATTATTGGCGATAAGGTTTTAGTTGAATATATTGATGGCAAGCAGGCTCTCTCAAAAAAGGAGGCTAATGTTTCTATCGTTGAGACTCTTTCAAATTTGGGAGTATCCAAAGAAAAACTTGCAAAAATTAATATTGAGATTAAATCCTCTGGAAGCAACTGGCTTCTTATAACTTCTCTGGTATTTGGTATTTTGCCGTTTGTATTCTTTATCCTGCTTTTGTGGGTGATGTTTAAACAGGCAAAGAGAGGGGCAATGCAGACTTTTGATTTTACAAAAGCCAAGGCAAGACTTTTTGGAGCAGAGGGTCACCCTAAAGAAAAAATTACTTTTAAAGATGTTGGGGGCTTGAAAGAGGCAAAAGAAGAACTAATGGAAATTGTTGATTTTCTAAAACATCCAAAAAAATATTTTCAAATTGGGGCAAGAATTCCAAAAGGAGTGCTTTTAGTTGGACCGGCAGGATGCGGGAAAACTTTAATTGCTCGGGCAGTTGCAGGAGAAAGCAATGTGCCTTTTTTGCATATCTCCGGTTCAGAATTCGTTGAGCTTTTTGTAGGAGTTGGTGCAGCAAGAGTGAGATCGCTTTTTCAGGAAGCAAAACGAAGGCAGCCATCAATCATTTTTGTAGATGAACTTGACTCAATTGGAAAAGTTAGAGGGCCGGCAATTGTTGGTGG
>JAGGTU010000018.1 GCA_021163545.1 bacterium
CCGAATCTAGAACCTGAAATTTTAGCCGCTCTTTTTACATCAATTAAATCCCACAATTCTCCTAGTTCAAGGTGATCTTTTATCTTAAAATTAAACTTTTTTGGCTCTCCCCATTTTTCTACCACTATATTATCACTTTCGTCTTCACCAGCCGGAGTATCTTCTAAAGGAATATTGGGAATTAAAAGAAAAACTGAGTTAAATTCTTTTTGAAGTCCTGCAATCTCTTCTTCTTTCTTTTTCAACTCTTCTTTTATTTTTTTTGCTTCTTCGATTTTTTCCGGAACATTCTTGGCTTTCTTTGAAATTTCATTTCTTTTTCTCCGCAGATCATCAATTTCTTTTTTTAGGGCTCTAATTCTTTGATCTAACTCTCTTAAATAATCAACATCAACTTCCACCCCTCTTTTTCTGAGCGCCTCTTTTATAACTTCTGGCTTTTCCCTTAAAAGTTTGATATCGATCATAACAGTAAATTCAAAGTTTAAAATTAAAAGTTAAAAATTGCAGTGTAAAATTAAAAATTAGCAATTCAAAATTAAATATAAATTTTTGGTTTTATTCATTTTGAATTTTGAATTTTATTTTGGTTTCATCGTCGGAAACAGAATCACTTCCCTTAAAGTCTTTGAATTAGTCAAAATTGCAACCAATCTATCAATGCCCATACCAAAACCAGCTGCTGGGGGCATACCATATTCAAGGGCTTCAATAAAATCATAATCGATTCTTTGAGCTTCTTTGAATCCTTCTTTATACATTCTCTCTTGCTCTTCAAATCTTTTTTTCTGCTCAATGGGGTCATTTAATTCTGAAAATGCGTTAACAAGTTCCCAGCCTGCTACAACTAACTGAAAATTGGCAAGCTTTTCTGGGTCTTTTGGATAAGATTTAGCCAAAGGAAAAGCCCCATATGGATGGTGAATGATAAATGTGGGCTGAATAAGTTTATCTCTGAAGGTTTTTTTATAAATTTTATCCGCTATCTCCGCTAACCCCTCCCCTTTTTCAATTTGTATTCCCAATTCTTTTGCCTTTTCTTTAAGAGCTTCTTCGTGAATTTCTTTCAAGTCAATACCTGTTTCTTTTTTAAACAATTGAAAGAAATCTAACCTCTCAAAAGGAGGCTGAAATTTTATTGTTTTGCCTTGATATTCAAGAGTTGTTTTTCCAAAAACTTTTTTAAGGACATACTGAAACATCTTCTCTGTCAGTTTCATCAATTGCTTATAATCCGCATATGCCCAATAGAATTCCAAAACAGTAAAATCAGGGTTGTGCTCTCTGTCAATTCCCTCATTTCTAAACACTCTTCCAATTTCGAACACTTTTTCAAAACCCCCAATGAGTAATCTTTTTAAATATAACTCAGGGGCAATCCTTAAATAAAGATCTAAATCTAGGGCATTGAGGTGGGTCTTAAATGGTCTAGCTTTGGCTCCTCCATAAATTGGTTGTAAAATTGGGGTTTCTACTTCAATAAAACCCTCACTAATTAGAAACTCTCTTATTGCCTGAATAACTTTAAATCTAAGAATGAATTTTTGTTTAACCTCCTTGTTGAAAATCAAATCTAAATATCTTTTTCTAAACCTCTCCTCTACATCTTTCAAGCCATGCCATTTCTCAGGAAGGGGTCTTAATGATTTAGCAAGAAGCTTATAATTATTAACTAGTATTGATTTTTCTTTTGTTTTTGTTTTGAACAATATGCCTTTCACCTCTACAAAATCTCCTATATCAAAATGATCCTGAAAAAATTGATACCCTTTTTCTCCTAAGACATCTTTCTTTAAAACTGCTTGAATCTTCCCTTCCCCGTTTTCTAAATCTAAAAAAGTGATAGCGCCATGGCTTCTTTTAGTCATTGTGCGACCAACCAAAATTACTTCCTTTTTTTCTTTTGCAAGTTTTGAGAAATTATCTAATACTTCCTTGATTGTGTGTGTTCTTTTGGTTGAAAGAGGATAGGGATCAATACCTAATTTTCTTAGGTTTTTTAACTTTTTCTCTCTGATTTTTCTTATTTCCTCAAGTTGAGCCATATTAGTAAATTTTAGAGGAAAATTCAAAGAAAATCAAATAAATGGAACGAGAACTCTTCTCGTTCCTTATTTTAATTTTGACTTTTCTTGGGTGGTCAATATCTATCGTGACCTAGACAAGGGTCTGACCCCTGTCAGCTTAAATTTTTTGTTAATTATATAGTAAGAAACAAAAAAGGCACCGTGATGGTGCCATAGCGGAAGGTACAATCTAATGGGGAGTCTCACCCTGCGTCAACCCCCTTTTAAGAGAGCCTCGGGTCGCCTTTCTGTCCCCTTTTGGGAGGCGGCCCTCCAGGGTCCTGGTAAGAGGGATGCGTGAAAGGCCGGATCATCCTCTGGGAGGCTCTTCACCCCAGGGACGCTCCTGACTCCCTCAAGAGAACGGAGGCTATCCGTTCTCCCTGTCCCAGGGCAGGGGTTACCTCTAAAGCCTCATTTTAATAAGACCTTAGAGCTAACCCCTGCTTCTTTCGTCTCTCAAAGTTCTACCTCTATTATACTCCTCCATCAAAATTTGTCAAGGAGTCTAGTTTTTTTATTTTATTCTTCTTGTTTGTGCTCTTCTTGAAAATACCACCCTAAAACTTCTTTTGCTACAGGTAAAGCAGCAAGATGAATTCCTTTTACCTCTTCTACTACAATTGTCAAAACTATTTTGGGATTATCGTAGGGAGCAAAAACTGTTACCCAGTTATGATACCGGTCTTTTTTAGACAACTCCGCAGTTCCAGTTTTTGCAGCTACTTTAACTGGGAGATCTTTTAATATTGTTGCTGAACCATAAACAACCGCTTCTCTCATACCCTCTCTTACAATTTGTAAATTTTTTTTGTCAATAAAGCCTTCTCTTATAACTTCTGGCTCAAATTCCTCTATTATATTTCTCTTCTCGTCTACAATTGCTTTGACCATTCTTGGTTTTAAAAGTTTGCCACCGTTTGCAATTGCAGCAAAGGAGGCAACAACTTCAAGAGGAGTTACCGTTAAATAGCCCTGCCCAATTGATAAATAATATGTGTCGCCTGGAAACCAGATATTTAGAGGGGGTTTAAAATTTTCCTTTTTCCAAGCTCTATCAGGAATAAAACCTTTTTGTTCCCCGGGCAGGTCTATTCCAAGTTTTTCTTCCCAGCCAAAAAGTTTTAAGTATTTATTAATCAAGTCTACTCCTAAACCCTTAAAGTTTTTGTATCCCCCACCAACAAGATAGAAAAATACATTACATGATTCAGCAATTGCTTTTTTTACATCTGTAATTCCGTGAACTTTCCAATCTTTGTAAATAAAGGGTTTATCTTCAAACCAGGGGTTTTCAACAACTATCTGGCCCCTGCAGTTTATTTTTGTATTTTTGGAAATTATGCCCTCTTGTAGGGCTGCTGCTGCAATTAAAGGCTTGATTGTTGAACCAGTTGGATATTTTCCTCCAATAACTCTGTTTAAAAGCGGATAGGTTTTGTCGCTCAAAATCTTCTGCCACTCTTCTTCACTTAGACCTTGGGCGAATAAATTATTATCATATGAGGGAAAACTTACCATTGCCAAAATTCCCCCTGTATTTGGATCTATTGCCACTGCGGCCGCTTTTCTTGCGCCAAGTTCGGAAAGTTTTTTTTCAAGAGCCTCATAAAGAGTTTTTTGAAGATCTTTGTCTAACCATAAAACCAACGACTTCCCAGGTTTTGGAAATTCTTCTATTTTCTCTGATATCACATTTCCTTTGGCATCTCTTTCTATGGCCACCTTACCTGGCTGCGACTTTAATATCTCATCATAAAACTGCTCCAAACCTTCGTTTGGGCCATTCTTTCGCCAATAACCTAAAACGTGGGCAAAAACTAAACTATCTAAGTATTCTCTTTTTTCTGTTCTTTCAATATGGCATCCGGGAAATTTTTCGGATAATCCTTCAAAGCGAATTAATTCTTGATAATTTAGATTTTCCTTTACAACAAATTCTTTATCCTGAGCTGTTTCAAGTCTTTGTAAAAGCTCTTGTTTTGGAATACCGAGTATAAATGACAACCCTTCAATAAGATTTCGATTATTTTCAAGCTCCTGTGTTTGGCATAATAAATCAAAGCTGGGTTTATTAAATACTAATGGGGTGAAATTTCGATCATAAATTATACCTCTTTGGGATTGAATTGATTTATAAAAAAATTGGTTTTTGGTAGCTAACACTTGGAATTCTTGATGAGAAAAAATTTGAAGTTGCAAAAGTCGAACAAAAATTAAAAGAAAAACAAAAAAGGCAAGCAGACCTAATATTATAGGACCTCGGTTTTTCAAAGGCACCTCAAACTGAGCCAAGGGCTCTTGGCTTTTTTTTACTAAAGCATCCAAAAAGATTTCCTGAGGCTCAATTTCGTCTCTTTTTTTTCTTGCTTGAAGTGACTTTTTTAATGCAAACATAGCCAAGATACAATAAAGAACCTAAAAGACAATTATAGATAACTCTAGAAAATTGAACAGGTATATATTGTTTAGCAGACATCGAAAAAATAAAGCTTTCTGCCAATTCAAACAACAAGATAGATACCACAAGAGAAAAAATAAAGGTGATAAAATTTTTCTTTACTACCAAAAAAGAAATTCTTTTTAACACTTCTGCAAGCACAAAAAAGAGTAATATATAAACACCAAAGAAAAAAGGAGAAAACAAATCTAGCGATAACCCAGCAAAGAAGGCTACCGGGTACAGAAAATACGATTTAGCAATTCTTTTATCAAAAAACAAAATTATAACAAAAAATACCAAAACAAAGTTTAGGATACCTGCTGTTTTTCCAAAGTGCCCAAAAAAGGTATTTTGCAAAACTGAAAAAAAAGGAAATAAAAGAAGTAAGATGATTTTTTTAACCATCTTAGAAATCGGTAACGATAAATAATAGATTGAGACTTGCCAGATCAAAAAGCGGCTCTATTTTTAAAATTTGAAATGGGCTAAGATCTGTTTTATTAACCTCAACAACCTTACCCACCAACAAACCTGGTGGTATTTCTTTTTTGAGGTTTGCAGTCACAACTACATCATTTTTCTCTATCTTCTTTTCTTTTGGGATATTCTCCGAGATAAGGGTGAAATTTCCCTTCCCTTGAACAATTCCCAGTAGATTTTCCTTACCAATAAAGACGCTAATTTTTTGTGTGGGAGAGGTAATAAGCTCAACTAGTGAATTTTTTTGAAAAACTTGCTTAATTTGACCCACAAGAATCTTGTTGGGGGTAATGACTACCATTTGAGGAACAATACCATCTTCTTTTCCTTTATTGATGACAAAAGTATGATTATCTGTAGATCTGGCTATAATTTTTGCTTCAATAATTTGAAAATCGCCTCCTATTTTTAGACCTAAAGCTTCTCTTAACTCTTTATTTTCCTGGTGTAATTTCTTAAGCTCTACCAACTGAGAAAGTAATCGACGATTCTCTTCTTTTAGTCTTGTATTTTCTTCTCTTAATGATTTGTCTGAAAATATATTAAACAAGGCTTGAATGGTCCTTTTTCCGCTCTCATAAAGTTTTGCCTGTAGGCCGCCTGTGTGTTGAAAAAAAGAGGAACGAAAAATATCGCCGAGCAAGAATATTAATATAAACATTAGCAAGAAGATTATTACCCAGAGAGTCTTTTTTTTGCCTTTTCGTTTTATTTTTAATTTAGTCTCCATAGTTTTTTATTATAAAACAAAAAGGCCTTATTTTGAAAGGCCTTTGAGAATTGAAATTATAGGCACTATTAAGGGGACTACCTACTCTCACCCAAAAGGGCTACCATCGGCCTTGCCGTCTTTCACTTCCGTGTTCGGGATGGGAACGGGTGGAACAACGGCAGTATAGTCCCCTTAATAGTATCTACAATTTTTTTTAAGGAAACCTAAGATGAGAGCCGGGATTATATGGCTTATTAGTACCCCTTGGCTCAACCCGTTACCGGGCTTACACCTGGGGCCTATCAACCGGCTCATCTTGCCGGAGCCAAAGGAGGCCTCATC
>JAGGTU010000002.1 GCA_021163545.1 bacterium
GGAATTAATAGCGTCTCAAAATATGCAAGAGCTACAGAACATATAAGAGAGATTATCTCGCAGGTTGAGAGACTTCTTAAAAAAGGCTATGCGTATCAAATAGAAGATGGGATATATTATGATATTTCGAAATTTAAAGATTATGGAAAGTTATCAGGAAGAACGGTTTTGCAGGCAGAAGATGCTGTCTCAAGAATTGATGATTCAAAAGAAAAGAAAAACAAAGGCGATTTTTGTTTGTGGAAGTTTTGGTCTGGTAAGGATTGGGAGCCGAAATGGAAATCTCCGTGGGGATACGGAAGACCGGGCTGGCATATTGAAGATACTGCTATTACAGAAAAATATTTTGGACCACAATATGATATTCATGGAGGGGCACGAGATTTGATCTTCCCTCATCATGAGGCAGAAATCGCCCAAATGGAGGCAATTTCTGGAAAGAAGCCTTTGGTTAAATATTGGCTCCATACAGGATTTCTAACCATCAACGGTCAAAAAATGTCAAAATCGCTTGGTAATTTTATTACTGTAAAAGAGTTTCTTCAGAAATACCCTCCCCGTCTTTTAAGATTTTTTGTCATAAAATCTCATTACCGATCCCCTATCGATTATTCAGAAAAAGCAATTTTGCAAGCCCAAAAGGAACTTGAAAGGATAGACGAGTTTATAGAAAAAATGCAAAATACAAAATTAAAAATTCAAAATTGCAGTTTAAAATTCAAAATTGATAAATTTAAAAAAGAATTTGAAATGGCGATGGAGGATGATTTTAATACTCCAAAGGCAATTGCAGTGATGTTTGAGCTTATAAAAGAGGTAAATCTGATATTGGAAAAAAATCAAATTACAAAACAAGATGCTAAACAGATTTTAGATTTTCTTAAATCAATTGATAAAGTTTTTGGGATTGTCTTCAAAAAAGAAAAAATAAAAATTCCCAAAAATGTGCAAAAATTAGTTGAAAAAAGAGAAAAACTCAGAAAAGAGCAAAAATGGGAAGAAGCAGATAGAATTAGAGAACAAATTAAGGCTCTTGGTTATGAGATTCAAGATACCCAAGCAGGCCCTAAGATAAAGAAATTGTAATTGAGATTAAAATGACGAATGACTAATTTCTAATGTCTAATCAAATCCCAATGATCAATTTCTAATGTCAAAAATTAGTCATTAGATTAATTAGTCATTAATCATTCTCCTTCAGGCTTGCCAAATTTTTTTCTTTTTGTAAAATAAACTTGATGGAAGAGGCTCAAAATAACCAAATCCCTACCCAAAAATTGCCCCCTCAAAACATTGAGGCTGAAAAATCTCTTTTGGGATGTTTAATTATTGATAAAAATGCTATTACAAAAGTTGTTGATTATTTGGAACCCAGAGATTTTTATAAAAAACCACACCAACAAATTTATGAGGCTATTCGCGACTTATTTGAAAGAGGAGAAGAGGTAGATCTATTGGCGGTTTCAAATCGCCTCAAAGAAAAAGGTATTTTAGAGGAGGTTGGTGGAAATAGCTATTTAACAGAACTTGCAAACTCTGTTCCCAATGCTTTGCATGTTTTAAATTATGCAAAAATTGTTCAAAGGAAAAGAATTTTAAGAGATTTAATTGAAGCCTCGTATGAGATAGCACAACTTGGATATAATGAAAGTGAAGATATAGATGTTTTGCTAGATAAAGCTGAGAAAAGAATATTTAGCATTGCCCAAAAATCTTTAACCCAGAGGTTTGTTTCGCTAAAAGAAGAATTAGAAGATGCCTTTGAAAGGATTGACCGAATTTCAAAACATAAGGGCGCAATTCGGGGTGTGCCAACCGGCTTTGTAGACTTAGACAACCTTTTATCCGGTTTTCAAAAATCAGATTTAATAATTTTGGCCTCTCGTCCTTCCATTGGTAAAAGTTCTCTTGCTTTAAATATCGCTGCCAATGTGGCGGTAAATCATAAAATGCCCGTTGGTATTTTTAGTTTGGAAATGTCAAAAGACCAAATTGTGGATAGGCTCATTGCCTCACAAGCAAATGTTGATTTGTGGCGTCTTAGAACCGGCTATTTATCTTCTGAAGGAGAAAATAATGATTTTGCAAAAATTCAACAAGCCTTGGGAATTTTATCTGAAGCTCCAATTTTTATAGATGATGCTGCAACTTCTAATGTTTTACAAATGAGGGCAATGGCAAGAAGGCTCCAGGCTGAACATGGTTTAGCTCTTTTGATTATTGATTATCTTCAACTAATTGAGCCAAGAAACCCTAAAGCAAGTATGGTGCAACAAATGACAGAAGTGTCTCGAGCTTTAAAAAGCCTAGCAAGAGAATTAAATGTTCCGGTTTTAGCTTTATCACAACTATCAAGGGCAGTTGAACAAAGAACGCCTCCGATCCCAAGATTATCTGATTTAAGAGAGAGTGGGTCAATTGAGCAAGATGCGGATGTGGTATTGTTTATTTATCGAGAAGATAAGTATAATCCTGACACTATAAGGAAAAATATCGCAGACATAATTGTAGCCAAACATAGAAATGGCCCGGTGGGTAAAATCGAGCTTTTCTTTGATGACTCAAGAGCCACCTTTAGAAATTTAGAAAAACGAGAGGCAGAAGAAGAATTAATAAGTGGTGGTTAATTTAAGCCTCAATTTTTGTAATTTCAACTAAAGTATAGGGCTGACGATGCCCTTGTTTTTTTCTATAGCGTTTCTTTGGCTTATATTTAAAAACAATAATTTTTTCTCCTTTGCCATGCTCTAAGACTTTTCCTGTCACCTTTGCCCCTTCTACAAAAGGAGTGCCAATTTTGATTTTCTTTGCTTTTTCCACTAACAAAACTTGGTCAAAGATGATTTCTTGGCCTTGAGCTTCTTTTACTTTCTCAATTTTAATCTTGTCGCCTTTTTTAACAATATATTGTTTTCCTCCGGTTTTTATTACTGCCAACATAATTTTTATTTTTTTATTCTATTTGATTTTTCTTTGGTTCCTTTAAAAGTTTGTCTTCTGAAGCAGGAATCTCCAATAATCTTTCTACTCGCTGAGAAAAGAGAGAAAGGCGTTTTTCTGAATTTTCATAGGCAGAGGTGGCATTTCTTAAATGACTACCCAGTTTTTTGAAATCTTCGGCTAATTTCTCAGCATCAATTTGAATTTTATTTAATCTCTTTAAAATCTCTTGCGTTTTTTGTGAAACTTGGATGTCTTTATACCAATCCAAAATTGTTCGTAAGGTTAAATAAATTGTGTTAGGAGAGGTCAAAATTATTTTTTTTGATCGAGCGTAATTGACGACGTCTTCTTCCTTTAATCCGAACATTATCTCATAAAAAATGGCCTCTGCCGGGATGAACATTAGTGCAAAGTCAACCGTATTTTCAGAAGGATTTATATATTTAGAAGAAATTTCATTTATGTTGAATTTTATATCTTGGATAAATTTTTTTCGCCAAGTATTTTTTTCTTCGTCTGTTTTAGCCTCTTTCAATTTTTTAAAATTATCAGAAAAAAACTTAGCATCAACTGGTAAGAGTTTCTTATTTGGTAATCTTATTGCAAACTCAACCTGGGCTCCCGAAGAAAAAGTGTAATTTTTAATATAGAGTTCTTTTGGAAAAAACTCACTTAGAATATACTCCAAATTAGCCTCTCCCCATTCCCCTCTTAATTTTGGGGTCCTAAAAATTTCTTGAAAAGATGAAATATTTTTCATTTCCTCTTGAACCCGCTTTATCTCTTCTCGAAGACCAACTGTTTCTTTTGTAAAAGAAGAAATCTGCTGATACATTGCCTTAGATGTGCCATCTACCCTTCCCCCAATATCTTTTATAAGTTCTTTTAACTCTTCTTTCAGACGTGTTATTTCTTGGTTTTGTTTCTGGTCGATCCTCCACTTATTTATAAAAAATATAATTAGACCAAACCCAACACAAATTACCGCAAAAAAAATTGTCAAAATTGCAGCATCAGTCATATTAAAGAATATTATCACAAAACAAATAAAAATCAAGATAAGATAAAAGGGGCAATCGTTTTCACAAGATCGCCCCTTTTTCTGTTTACCACAAATAATCCTCTTACTCCTTCTGATAGAGAACTTCTCCTTCCACAACAATTTTCTGGATTTCTCCGTAAAGGATAGGATGAAAACCATCTAACAATATGCTCTCATCGTTAACCTCGTTTAATTGAGCCACTACTGCTTCCAGGTGTCCTTGTTGATAGTAAAAAACCACAATCATCTTACCTATATATTTCTCTAATTTTTGTTTTAAGTCTTGATACACTGAACCTCACCTCCCTTGTTTACTTTTTAATTTGCTTAAAACTCTGAGTGCCCTCAGCCGGATTTGAACCGGCGTTTCCAGCTTGAGAAGCTGGCGTCCTAAGCCGGGCTAGACGATGAGGGCGGCGAAATAACTTTAAACGATAAACTATAAACAATGTAGCAGAAAATTAGAAAAAATCAATACCAAAGTTTACAGGCGCATTATATTTTAGAGAAGGGTTGATTTTTTAAATAAAAGTAAATAGAATCAAAGAAAACAAGAAGGAGGTGAAGAAAATGCGTTCTTTTACAATTTTAATACCAAATCTCCTAACTTGTTCAAGGTTGTTTTTAGGAGGGTTTATTATATGGCTGTTGTGTGCTGGTCAAAACTCTTTGACTTCTTGGCTTTATCAGTTTGTGGGAATACTTTTGTCTGTTGCCCTTATAACAGATTTGATAGACGGCCCTATAGCTCGGAAATTAAACGTAACAACTAAATTTGGGTATTACTCGGACCATATCATAGATTTCGTGCTTCTTGTACCTATTTTCTATGTGCTTTTAAAGTTCTTAGGGGTAATTGTCTTTGTGCTCTTCTTAATTTTAGAAATTGCTGTTTTATATGTTTCCTACTTGAAGATCTTCAGAAAAATATCGGCAAAATGGCCCAACAATCCCGGCAGGCTTAGTTTCGGGATTTTGGGAGGCGCTACCTGCGCTACGCTATTTTTTGTTTCAACCTCATGTTGGCCTGTTTTTTCTATACTGATAAAAAGTGCTCTGATTATCTCTCTCCTTCTAAGACTCCTTTCGCTGTATCAAGTTATTGAGGCGAAGCTTTCTGAATAAAAATAGTCTCATGTTCTTTCTATTTTGGTTTTTCTGGTAACTTCACAAGGAGGTGAGAAAGATGGGCAATAAAACGTTTTCCTTGTTGGCAGACGCTTTAACACTTTTTAGAGGAGTTGTCATCCCTCTTTATATTCTTTTCTTGATTGCTCACCGGATAACCTCTTTTACCTATCTTCTGATTCTTTTGGCTTTAGGTTGGATAAGCGATTGGTACGACGGAACCCTTGCTAGAAAATCAGGAATGCAAAGCAAAATCGGAAAACTTGAAATAGCCTTTGATCACATCTTTATTTGTGCTATATCGTTCTATCTCATTTTTGTTGTGGTATTACCCTGGTGGCTCCTTATGCTTCTTTCTTTGTTCCTTTTTCTCTCCACTCTTGCTCTCTATGGTACATTTCGTCATCAAAAAAGAAGTTATGTTGGTAACATAGAGATTCCTCTGGCTCCTATTATTACTGCAGCAATTTTTGTTTATACTATCTTTTGCGGTTCACCGTCGGAGAAGTGGATTGCATCGGCTTTTCTAGTATTAGCAATCTTTCATCTAAAAATTGGATTAAAAGCAAAAGATAGAGCTAGAGAAATTTTATCCACATCGCCAGCCGACATAAAAGAAGCAATTGATGGTCTCAAATTATATTTCGCCCAAAAACGACAAAAGAAAGATGAAAGATAGAAACTGGCCCAGATTTTGGGTCAGTTTTTTTAAAAGAAAAAAGGAGAGGAAGAAGAAAATCTTTCTATTTTAGGATGAAACCTTAAAAGTGGTTTCAAACCTAGAAAGATTCTCCTCACTCTCCTATATCACTGTAACCAAACTTTTTGGCGAAGGTTCTGCTCGTTTTTCTCTCTCGGATTGATTTTAATAATCGTAATTAAAATTAAATTCATTTTGTCAAAAGCTTGAAGAACCAAATGTCTCCACAAGAATCATCTTTGTAGGGATTTTTAAGCGACAAACGTTGAAACTATCAAGAAGAGGGTGTGTTTTTAGAATGTCGAATGCCAAAGATTAATTTAAGAATTCTGGTGACGATGAACACGCCACCAACCTCCAAGGATGTAACAGTAATTTCAGGTAGGGCGTTTAAAAGGACTCCTTGATCGTTATAAACAAAATAATCTTTAGTTAAAAAGTTTATCAAATATAACAACGGAGTTAAGATGAACCAAGCATATACAAAATATTCACCTTTTCTTTTATTCTGAGCCCACTCTTTTTCGCTAATCCATCTTAAGGCTTCTTTATGAAGCGAGTATATCAAAAGAACTCCAATATAAAACGTCCCGATTTTAGTCGATGGAAAAGCTCCTCGAGTAAAAAATTCAATAAGCATCATTAACATTGCGATAAAAGTAATAAAAATTGAAATATTAAAAAGAATCGTATTAATCTGAAGTTCAGTTTTATAAAGCTCTTTTTTCATAGTAGAAATGTGGTTACTGCGCGCTTAATATTGACTAAATCTAGATAGGAAAGCGGAGGGGGTGGGACTCGCCCCCCACAATTTGCGGCGGGAGGAGGATTCGAACCTCCGGTACCCGTAAGGGCACAGCGGTTTTCAAGACCGCCCCGTTCGTCCACTCCGGCATCCCGCCGCAAATTGTGGGGGGTTCAAGACCGGTGCCTTGCCAATTTGGCACACCCCTCCTAGCCTACTGTTTCTTAAATTTAGCAAATTTTTAATTCAAAAACAACTATCTGCCTGGTATTTCTTTAATTTCCTCTACAATCTCCCGCATATTCATCTCTTTTGAACCATCTACTAAAATTATATCCCCCTCTTGTATAATTTCTTGTACTTTTAATTTTGTTTGATAAGAAGTATCAAAACTGAAAATGTTTTCATCAGAAAACCCTTTCTGCTTTGCCCCTTGGGCGATAAATTTTGCTCTGGGCCCAACAGTAAAAAGTATATCCGCGCATTCTGCTGCATACTCGCCTATTGTTTCATGTGCTTCTGGCGAATACTTACCAATTCCAATTACATCCCCCAAAACCGCTATTTTACGAGAATCTCTGCCAATTTCTTTTAATGCCAATAGAGCCTCAATCATGGAATATGAGGTTGCGTTTTTACTATCATCCAAAATGAGAGTGTGTTTAATACCTTGAATAATTTGCCCCTCACCAGCAAGAGGCCGATAATTTTTAAGAGCTTTAGCCGCTTCCAGAAAATTAATATTCAAATTGTAAGTTACTCCAAAGACTGCAAGGGCTGCATAAATATGTTTTTTACCAAAAAGGTGATACAACCAAACAGGGATTACTTTCCCTTCAAAATTTAGTTTAAAATTTGTCCCTTCTTTATCTAAAGTAACATCTGAGGCACGAAGATCTGCCCCTTTATCAAAACCAAAGGTAATATCTTTCATATTTACAAATTCGTCTATTTCTCTGGCTGTTTCATCATCATAATTTAACACAAGAAAGTTCTGTGGCGAAAGTTTTTTTAGCAATTGCAAGATTTTATCTCTTTTTATCTTCTCTCCTGCAAGAACAACGTCTTCTGGGGGAATATTACCAAGTGGGTTTACAACAATAGTTTCTATTTGTCCCAAAGGAATATTTTTTACAACACTTTCTATTTCCTCTGGCTTTAAGGCAATAATTAAAATTTTACTCTTTATGATATTTAAAGCAATTTTCAAAGAAGGATAGAAGGCTAATTTCGATATTTTGAATTTAAGGCTTTTTAATACACAAAAGATGGCTTGAGCAGTATCCTCAGCATAATTACCTGTTACTATAATTACTTTCCGCTTAGCAAATAGAAAAATAGGTTTTATTAAAAGATGCATCATTGTTCAGGGGTATAATCAGGAGGAATTTGGTAATAATTAATAATATATTGAGCCAGTTCTCTAAAAATAAGGGCGGCTGAATATTCTGCTGTGCTAGTATTCGGATTATCTAATTTTACAAGAATTAAAAATTTAGGGTCAAATGCTGGGAAGAAACCAATAAAACTCTGCCAGGTTTTCTCGCTGTATCCCCGTTTAGTAATTCCCAAAGCAGTATAAGGAATTTGTGAAGTGCCGGTTTTCCCGGCAATCCAATATCCGGGTATACGGGCTTTTTTTCCGTAGCCTTCCTCTACAACTTCCACCAACATTTCTGTAAGTTGAAAAAGACTCTCTTTAGAAAAAATATTTTTTCTGACAATCTCTGGTTGAATTTTCTTTACAATTTTACCATTTTCTCTAATCTCTGAAACAATATGCATTTTCAAAACATTACCTCCATTTGCTAAAGCGCAAAAGCCTCTCACAAAATTTAAAGGAGTCATTTCAATGCCTTGACCAAATGAAGCAGTAGCAAAATTCACCTTATAGCCTTTTTGAAGTTCTGGATTTAAAGAGAAAATCTCTCCTTCTAACTCCACCTCGGTTGGCTCAAAAAAACCAAGTTTTTTAATATATTCTAAGAATACTTTATCTCCAATTAATGATTCTGCAAAAACTGCACCCGTATTGATAGACCATTTAAGAACTTCGGTCATTGTTCTTCTTCCCCATTTTCTTTTTTTATAGTTATAAATAGTCCGCCCTCCTACCTCAACATAGCCTTCATCAACGTATTCGGTTTTTGGGGTAATTTTACTTTCTTCTAAAGCAATAGCCATTGTAATTGGCTTAAACATTGATCCCGGCTCAAATAATGACTGAATTGCCTGATTTTTAAAAACAGATAAATCCTCTATTTGAGAATAGTTATTGGGGTCATAAGTTACCAGATCAGCCAAAGCTACAATTTTGCCAGATGTAGGCTCAGCTACAATAATCTGCCCGCCTTCTATCTTCAGTTCCTCTTTTGCTTTTAAAAGAAGGTTTTGGGCTTGTAATTGAATGTTTTTGTCAATAGTTAAGATTATATCTTTCCCTCTAAACAAATCCTCTTCTGATTTACTAAAATGAAAAATACCTAAATCCTTTTTTATCCAGGCTTCTTTACCTGTTAAAATTTCGTCAAAATACCCTTCCACTCCATATTTACCTTTACCTTCGGCATCTACAAAGCCTAACAAATCTGCTGCCAGATTACCATATGGATAAAAGCGATATCTTTCTTGCTTTAAATATATTCCTTTTAGATTTTGTTTTTTTAGTTCTTTTGCTTCTTCTTCTGTGACTTTCTTTTTCAACACTACAAAAAGCCTATCTGGAGTTTTTAATTTTTCAAGAAGCTCCTCTTTTGGAAGCTGCAAAACCTCTTTTAAAACATTGGCGGTCTCTTCAATATTTTCTATTTGAGCAGGGTTTGCATAACATAGAAACCAATTCTTATTAGTGGCCAATATAGTTAATTTGCCCTTATCATAAAAAAGAATATCTCCTCGAGGACCTAAAACTGATTCAACAATTTCTTGCTGTCCTTCAGCTAAGGCCTTATAAAAATCGTCGTGAATAATTTGAAGATAGATAAGTCTCCCTAAAATAACTCCTCCAAAAATAAAAAAAATTATAAGAATACAATTAATTCTCCAAAAATGAATTAAAGCCCGCATGGTATTTACTTAGCTGCTACAGGCCCTTTGGTTGCTTTAATATATTGAATTTGAGAAATTTTTTCAAAATTCAAATCCTTGGCTAATTTTTCTAACTCAAATACAGGTTCTTTGTTGGTAAGCTGTAATTTTATAAAAGAATTTTCTTCGCCCAAAAGCTTGTTTTGGCTATTTAAAGAAGTTAATTGATGGGCATAATAAGTAAAACTTGACACCTGAAAAATACATAAACCTCCAAGTAATGCTATTACTAAGAAGGAGGTTTTCCATATTTTTTTAAGTTTTCGTGCTGTCATATGATTTGTGCTGCTCTTAATTTAGCCGACCTTGAAGAAGGATTTAGTATAATTTCTTCTTTTGCAGGTACAACAGGTTTTTTGGTAAGAATTTTTAATAGACCTTTCTCTTTTGCTTCTAAAAATTTTTTCTTTACAATTCTGTCCTCCAATGAATGAAACGAAATAACCACAATTTTTGCGCCTTTGTCCAAAATTTTTGGCAAAAAGGATAATGTCTCTTCCAAAGTGCTCAACTCTCTATTTACAGCTATCCTGAAGGCTTGAAAGGTTCTGGTAGCCGGATGAATCTTTAGTTTTCTTTGAACAGCTGATGGGATGCTTTCTTGGATAATCTTTATAAGGTCAAATGTGGTTCTTATAGGTTTAATTCTTCTGGTTTCTTCGATATTTTCTGCTATCTTTTTGGCAAACCGCTCTTCTCCAAACTCTCTTAGAATCTTCTCGATTTTTTCTTTTTCCCAGTAGTTTACTATCTCAAAAGCGGTAAGTCTGTTTGCCTGAGGATTGAATCTCATATCTAGCGGTTCGTCCCTTTGAAAAGAAAATCCTCTTTTTGATTCCTTGATATGCCACAATGACATACCCAGGTCAAACAAAACTCCATGAACAGGCCGAAACTGATATTCCTCTATAATTTTTGGTAGGTTCAGATAAGAATCATTTACCAGAATCAATCTTTCAAAAATTCGGGGATTTTCTTGCTCGAGCCTTTTTTTTGTAATTTCATAAAGCTCTGGGTCAATTTCGATTCCAAGAAGTTTGCCTTGGGGCTTTATCACTTCCAAAATTTTCAGCCCATGCCCTCCTTCACCAAAAGTAGCATCTATGAAGTTTTCGTTTGATTTTGGCTCAAGATACCTTATGACCTCTTTTTGAAGAACTGGAAGATGCATTTTTATAGCTCAAAAGTCAAAGCGCAAAAGTCAAAACTGAATGAATTTAATTTTTTTATTATTTAATTTTTTCCTTTGTTGAAACTTCATTAGTTTTGAGTTTTAAGTTGTAGCTTTGAGTTTTGAGCTTTGCGCTTTGAGTTTTTA
>JAGGTU010000040.1 GCA_021163545.1 bacterium
GTTTTGAAACAAAGAATTAATGAATTTTCTCCATGCCCGATTAGACCTTTAAAAGTAGAGGGCAAAGATATAGAAATAAAATGCCAGGAGATATATCACCCTGTTGTACCTGTGTCTATTGATACAACATTTATTGCTATGGTACTTGACCCTAAAACAGGCAAAATAGAGAAGAAAGTTTCTTTTGTGGGTTCGTCTTCACAATCTGTGGTTTATATGTCAGAAAATGCCCTTTATATAACTTATCCGTATTATGAAAGTTTCTTTAAAGTTTTTGCAGACTTTTTAGAAGAGGAATGCAGAAGTCTTTTTCCTGATTGGATTTTCTCAAAGATTGCCAAACTCAGAGATTACGATTTAAGTCAAGAGGCAAAGCTTTTAGAACTCCAGCTTATTTTAGAAAAATATCAAAGATCTCTTGATCAAGATGAGAGATTGAAACTTGAAAATGAGATTAGAAATAAAGCCGAGGATTATTTTAAGGCCCATATGAGAGAATTAGAAAAAACAGGTATTGTAAAAATTGATGTTAAAGATTTAAAAATTCTCAAAAAAGGAGACATTCCAGGCAGACTTCTTAACCAATTTTCTTTAGACGAATATCAAGGATATTTAAGGGTTGCAACAACAGTTGGGCAGAGATTTTTGCCTTTTGGATTTGGAGGAAGAAGCGAAACAGCTAACGACATTTATGTATTGGATGAGGATCTAAAAATTGTTGGAAAAATCCAAGACTTAGGAGTAGGGGAGAGGATTTATTCAGCAAGATTTATTCAAGATAAGGGCTATCTTGTTACATTTCGCCAGATTGACCCCTTCTTTGTTTTAGATTTGTCAGATCCAAAAAACCCACAGCTTAAAAGGGAGCTTAAAATTCCAGGGTATTCTTCGTATCTTCATCCAATTACAGATGATAAAATTTTAGGAATTGGCAAAGAGAATTGGCAAATTAAAATTTCTCTTTTTGATGTACAGAACCCAGAAAATCCAAAAGAATTAGATAAATACATCTTAGATGAAACTTTTTCAGATATCCTTTCAACTCATCATGCCTTCTTATTAGATAAAAAACACCAAATCTTTTTCCTGCCAGGGTCAAAAGGAGGCTATATTTTCTCATACAAAAACGATAAATTAGAACTCAAAAAGGCAATAGCAGAGACAGGAGCAAGAAGAGCTCTCTATATAGACGATTATCTTTACATTGTTTCAGATAAAGGAATTTCAGTTATAGACGAAAATACCTGGGAGAGGGTAGAGGAATTTGAATTTTAACCCTCCCTCTAAAAATTTATGAGTTTCAAGGAGAAGGTTTTTAAAATAGTGAAGGGGATTAAACCCGGAAAGTTTTTAACTTACAAAGAGGTGGCAAAAAAGGCAGGGAATAAAAATGCCCAAAGAGCAGTAGGTCAAATTTTAGCAAAGAATAGAGATTCTAAAATACCTTGCCATCGGGTAATTTTGTCAAACAATTTAGTTGGGGGATATTTTGGAAAAAACAATTTGGCTTGGAAAAAAGCGGCAATGCTTTTAAAAGAAGGAGCAATCGGGGTAATTCCAACCGACACTCTTTATGGAATTTGTACCTCTTGTTTCTCTAAAAAATCAGTTGAAAAAGTTTACAAACTCAAAAAGAGAGACCCAAAAAAGCCTTGTATTATCTTAATCTCCGGCTTACAAGATTTAGAAAAATTTGAAATAAAACTTACAAAAAAACAAAAAGAAATTTTAAGAAAAATTTGGCCTGCACGAATAAGTGTGGTATTGAAATGTCCGTCTTTGAAGTTTTCTTATTTACACCGGGGTTCAAAGACTTTAGCATTTCGTTTACCAAAAAAGAAATTCATTTTAAACATCCTAGAAATTTCAGGCCCTTTAATTGCTCCCTCCGCTAATTTGGAAACAAAACCACCTGCCACAACAATTTATGAGGCAAGAAAATATTTTAAGGACACTGTTTTTTATTTAGATGGGGGTAAAATTGAGGAGGGACCTTCGACTTTAATTGATTTAACAAAAGGTAAAATAGAAATTTTGCGAAAAGGAGCCGACTTTTATATTTTAAAAAGATTTGACTTTAATTAAGATAGATGATATTGTGGGTTTTTCAATAAACGCTCTTTAATTTTGAGCGCAAAAACCAAAAAGGAGGCAAAATGCAAGAAAGAGGAGAAAAACCCGTAGTTGCTCTGGTGGCTCATGATAAACGTAAGCCAAAAATGCTTGAGTGGGTAAATGCACATAGGGAACTTTTGAAGCAATGTGTTTTAGTGGGCACAGAAGGAACAGCAAAAAACATAAGGGATATTCTTGGTTTAGAAGTGAAAAGTATCGGCCACGGCCCACTTGGAGGAGATATATCTATTGCCTATAAAGTTCTAAAAGGAGAAATATCGCTCTTGGTTTTCTTTATCGATACCCAGACTCCCCATGGGCATGAGCACGATATACAATCTCTAATTAGAGCCGCAGTAACCAAAAACATCCTCTTTGCGCTCAATGCTCAAACAGCTGAAGTTCTTGTTCGTTCTTTGGTAAAAAAAAGATGAATTATTGTCTTCCGGGTCAGCTTTTGCTGACCCGGGTTTTTGTTTAAGATAAAACTCGTCTACAAAAAATTAAAAAATTATTTTACAATACAAAAATATGGAAGATTGCGTATTTTGTAAAATTGTAAAAGGAGAGATTCCTTCATACAAAGTTTATGAAGATGAAAAATTTATCGCTTTTTTAGATATTAAACCCAGAAATCCAGGGCATACTTTGGTTATCCCAAAAGAACATTTTAGATGGGTTTGGGATGTGCCATATCTTGGAGAATATTTTGAAGTTGTAGGGAAAATCGCAAATGCGATAAGAAAAGCAATGAATACCCAATGGGTTGTTGCTTTAGTTATAGGAGAAGAAGTACCTCATGCTCATATTTGGCTGATTCCAAGGTTTGAAGATGATGGACATGGAGGTTCAATAGATCTTTCAAATATAAAGGAAATTTCAAAAGAAGAAATGGAAAAGATTGCCCAAAAGATTAAAGAAGAGATAGAAAAATAGGGCCGGTCTCGACTCCGGCCCTATTTGATCTCAAACAAAGGGCTGAGAGGCTTGCTTTTGTGAATTGCTTGCAAGATCGAAGACAAGAAAGGAGCAATATCTATGATAGTAATCGGGAGGCGTTCTTGGATCTCTCTTGGAATAGGTAAAGTGTTGCTTACAATGATTTCCTTAATAAGAGGATGGGAAAGGTTTGAAAGAGCGTTGCCGACAAATACACCATGTGCTGCTACGATGATAGCCTCCTTAATTTCATTCTCGATTTTTTGAATCAGTGTCGCAATAGTACCTCCGGTGCATATCTCATCGGCAGCAATAATGGCAGTTTTCCCTTGGTAGTCTCCTTGGATAGAAAGGATCTTCACCTCGGTTGAGGAAATCCTCATTTTTTCTACATAACCTACAGGAAAGCCAAGATGTTCTCCAACAAGAAGGGCCCTTTTTATTGAATGGGTATCATCAGGAAGGACGATGGTCTCTTTTGGGTTTAGATGTTTTTTGCGAAGGTAAGGAATTAAGAGCTTGAAGGTAGAAAAGTTGTCTATTCTTTCAAAAAATCCTTCCACTTGAGGAGCGTGTAAATCAAAAACAATTGTGGGAGTATGACCGTCGCAAGCTATAAGAAAGTTTTTGGCAATTATCTTTGCAGCAATACCCATCCTCCCTTCTTTTTTATCAGAGCGGGCATAGCTAAAATAGGGCATTACAAGCACAACTTTAGAGGCAAATGATTCATATGCGGCTGCAAGAGTTAATTGAGTTATGAGAATGTCTCGAGGGAGCGTTTCGCCAGGGATACTTGTAAGGAATACAAAAGCAGAACAGTCTCTGACTTCTCTGGGAAGCTTTACCTCGAGACAACCGTTGGGATACGTGCATATCTCGGGCTGTACTACCTCCACTTCCAGCCTTTTAGCTACGCTATACGCCAAATCAGGGTAATTCACCGGAAGAATCTTTAATCTATCCATTCTCCCTCCTTTTGAATGTGCGAAGGATATTTTCTTATAACATGGCAAAATACTTTGTCAAATATTTTTTCTTGGCTATAATCTTTGGGTTATAATAAAAGAATGGAAGATTTTTTCCAGAATTTAAAAGAAAATAAAATAGCGATTGCCCTTGTAATTGTTGGGTTGATCATTGGGGGTGCTATTTATATAACTCAAAAGGAAAATTTAGAGAGGGAAAATACGCAATATGAATATGAGATAACTTCTTCTTCTACTACTACTTCTGAAGAAGGTGATTGCCATATTCATTTTACTCAAGCTCCAAAACATATTGGAGAGATCTGCACAGTTGAAGGCAAGGTAGACCATGTTTATATTTCCAAAAAAGGAAATATATTTTTAGATTTTTGTAAAAATTATAAAACTTGTCCTTTCTCGGGGGTAATTTTTAAAAAGGACGCTGCAAAGTTTGATCCCGAGATGTATGAGGGAAGAGAAGTGAGGATTAAAGGGCTAATTAAGACTTATCAGGGAAGACCTGAAATTATTATTAATGACCCAAAACAAATTGAAATTAAATAGGAAAGTTTTTCTTTTTGGGGCAATATTGTTCTTTTTTCTCTTGGGATATCATCTTGCTTGTTCATTTTCCCAGCCATTTAGAGTTTTGAAAGTCATTGATGGTGATACAATCGTGGTTCAAATAGGTTTTAAAAAAGAGACGGTAAGGCTTTTGGGAGTTGATACGCCTGAGGTAAAAAGCCCTTACACAGAAGAAGAATGTTTTGGGAAGGAAGCCTCGAGCAAGACAAGACATCTTCTTCTTAAACAGAGAGTTTATCTTTTAAAAGACAAAAATGCACCTGATAGAGATAAATATGGGCGACTTTTAAGATATGTATTTTTAGAAAATGGTAAATTTGTAAATGCAGAGCTTATTGAAGAAGGATACGCATTTTTGTATATTTTAGAGCCGATAGAGTTTGGAGATTATTTTCGGTATCTGGAGGAAAAAGCCAAAGAACAAAGAATAGGTCTTTGGGGAAGTTGCTCATTTTCGGGAGATTGATTAAGATAAAATAATATGATTTCAAAAATAAAATACCAAGATTTTCTTTGGCTAAATATAAAAAAGCCTACAAAAAAAGATTTAGAGTATCTGGAAACCAATTTTAATTTTCATCCGGTTGTTATTAAAGAACTGAAAAAACCATCGGTTCGAGCACATGTGGATCATTTTGAAGATTATTTATATTTTGTATACCATATTCCAATTTACGATCCTGCAATTCGCTCCTCTGTCCCAAAAGAAATTGATTTTATTGTCACACAAAATTGCCTGATAACCGCTACTTATGAATCAATTGACATTTTTGAAGAGTTTTTTAAAAAATGTAAAGAAGATCTCAGGTTGCAGGAGTTATATTTAAGAGATGGTCCCGGAGGTGTTATTGTTGAGATTATTAAAATTGCTATTCAATTTGCTTTTAGAGAACTTACACACATCGCAGAAAAACTTGGGATGGTAGAAAGAGAAATTTTCTCAGAGGGGGCAGATGAGGAGACAAAAGTCAAAGAAATTTCTTTTATTAAAAGAGATATTCTAAACTTTCAACTTATAACCAGGCCCCATCAGAAACTTCTTCACTCTTTATTTTTGGAGGGAAGCAAATTTTTTGGGCGTAAATACAAAGTTTATTTTTCTACCCTTGAGGCGGAGGAGATGAAAGTTATTGACACCCTTCAAAATTATCGCGATATGGTTGATTCTTTAGAGACAACAAATTCCAATTTGATTAACATCAAAATCAATAAGATAATGAAAATTATCACCGTTTTGGCCTTTATTACCTTTCCTTTAACATTTTTAAGTTCCCTTTTTGGGATGAATGTAGAATATGCCCCATTTTTGGGAAGGCCCGGAGATTTTTGGATTATTTCTCTTTCAATGCTTGTTTTGGCATTTTTAATGTTTGTTTATTTTAAAAGAAAAAAATGGATCTAAAAGCCTATGATAAGCAAAAAAAGTCCAAAAAGAAGAAGTTTTGAAATTAGAAAAAAACAAAAAAGAAGGAAAAAACTTAAAAAACTAAAAGAAAAATATCTTGCCGCCAAAACAAAGGAGGAGAAAGAAAAGATACTTGAGAAGATATTAAAGATTGCCCCGACAATCAATTTAGAAGAATGGCTTGAGGAATAAATTATGCGAAACCAAACTTTCAAAATTGGCGACCAAGTCTTACTTATAGATTCAAGGGGCAAGAAATATCTTATAAGGCTGAAAGACAAAAAGGGAAGTTTTCATTTTCACAGAGGAGAGATTCGCTTCCTTGATATTTTGGGAAAAAAAGAAGGGGATATAGTTTATACCTCAAAAGGAGAGAAAGTTTTATTATTCTTGCCAACCCTTTGGGAGTACATCCTAAAAATGCAAAGAGGGGCCCAAATTATTTATCCAAAAGACATTGGGCAGATTTTAATGTTAGCTGATATCTTTCCTGGAGCAAAAGTTTTGGAAGCAGGAACCGGCTCTGGCGCTTTAACCTTAGCACTTTTGAGGGGAGTTGGCAAAAAAGGAAAGGTTGTTTCTTTTGAAAAAAGAAAGGAATTTTTAGAGATTGCTAAAAAGAATATAGAAAGATTTAAAAAAATAAAAAAAGAGGAATGGGGTAAGTTGGTTTTAAAAAATAAAGATCTAAAAGAAGGAGTAGGGGAGAGAGATTTTGATAGAGCCTTTTTAGATTTACCAGAACCCTGGGAATTACTTGAGCAAATAAAGAAAGCCCTAAAACCTGGAGGAATTTTGATTTGTTATCTTCCTACAGTTTTACAAATATTTAACCTCACAGAAACAATTGAGAAAAAATATTCAAAAGACTTTTATATTATGGGAATCTACGAAGTATTACAAAGAGGATGGCAAAAAGCGGGAGTTAGTTTAAGGCCAAAAGACAGAATGGTTGGCCACACGGGCTTTATTATCGCCCTCAGAAGGCTTAAAAGTTAGGCTTTAAAACCTAACAGAACTCTGTAGATAATAAAATCCTAGGGCAAAAAGAACAATTGCCTCAATTAAAGTAATCCAAACAACAAATTTTGGAGAAGATACCCTAAGTTTCATAGTAAACACCGCAACCAAGAAGACGATAATTTCATCCAAAAGATAGAAAAACAAATAAATGAGAAGGTAAATAAAGTAAAGAAAGACTGAGATCTGAGCCTGTGATAAAATGCCTGCAAAGATTACCGGAATAACTGCAGAACAGGGAAATTCTACTATAGTAATCACTGCTGCGAAAATAAACACCCCAAGTATTATCAAAAGAATATTCTCTGATTTCTGCACAGATGTTTGAATTTTTGAAAATATTTTAGAGGCAGTAGATTTGCCTGTTTTTACCTCACAAGCCGGTCCATATTTTTTGAATTTAACAAATTGCCTTAAGAAATAAATACCTCCACCAACTCCCAACAGCCCAATAAGAACTTCCATTGCTCTTAAAAAAGAAGCAAGGAAAGAAAAAATCTGGTACCAGAGAATTATTAAAAGCCCATATACAATTGCTGTTGTAAGTAGAAATATCCCTCCAAAAAGGAGAACCTTTTTTCTTTGCTTGAAAGCCAATACCAATCCCAAAATTAAAGCCAAGGCTCCAAGGGAGCAGACATTAAAACCATCAAGAAAACCTAAAATTATTGCTTGTATTGGCAGAGCATATTTAGCTAAATCTATTTTGCCAACAAAAGGTAAAGAAGGTTTGCTTTCTGTGGGCAAAGAAGGGGGTTGGTAAGAAGTTTCAGTTTCTGCTTTTTTGAGTTCTTCTAACTGCCTCTGAATAGATTCTTCAATTTTTTTCCCCATGGTCTCTTGAGTGTCAAATCCCACAAAAAAGTCCTTTCCAACAAAAGTTAGAGGCACCAAACCCATATATCGCTGAGCACCATATTGCTCACAGAGCTCTTTTAATAACTTTTGGTTTTCTGGCTCGCCTACAAAATAACGATTCACTTTAACCTCAGGATATTTTTCTTCTATGTAATCTAGAAACTTCTCCTCGACTGCACAATGAGGACATGTTTTAAGATAGAAAAAATGAATTTCTAATTTTGTTTCTGCGAAGACAGATCCTGAAAGCAAAATAAAAAGAAATAATAATGCAGAAATAAAAAAAGTTTTTTTCATAAGCTTTTTCTTTTTTGCAATATAATTTATCTTCTGCAAAATATCAAGATGAATTTGACATTATTTTTAAAGATGCTAAAGTAGATTTTGAGGAAGAAGTACCTGTTCTTTAGCAGGATACTAGAGGTCGTCTCCTCGCAAAAAACCAAAAAAGTAGAGTAATTTTGGAGAGTCTCCAA